>CAYTPH010000336.1:0-2505 GCA_964439635.1 uncultured Terriglobales bacterium | reverse complement strand
ACGGTAAAGGGTGTCCCGGCCAGCCGCCGTAGCTCCAGCACGGCGGCGATGCGAAGCAGGGTGCTCTGCGGCCCCTGGGGAGAGAACTCGAACTCGAGCCAGGCGCGCCCCGGGACCTTGAATTCCCCGCGGAAGCGGAGGAGGCGGTCAGGCTCCAGCAGCTCCACGCGCCAGAAATCCACCACGTCGCCCACCTGCAGACGGTGATGGTCGTGCCGGCCGCGCCACCCCGCGCCGCCGATAGCCGCGTCCATCATCCCGCGCAACCGCCAGAGAGCGTCGGCGTAAAGCCACCCGCGAGTGCCGCCCAGGCCTTCCACCACCGAGAAGACGTTCGACGCGCTCGCGGGGATCACGCTCTGGCGCAGATCCATCATCAGCGGGCCGTGGCAGACGACACGGTGCGAGGCGCCGTCGCGCAGGAGCTCCGCCAGGGGGAACGCGCGCGGCGCGGCGGTGGTGTCGACCTCGTGGACGGTCACGGTGAGCTGCTTATAAACGGTTTGGGCCGCGAGCGCCAGCCTGCGCGGTCGGTCCTCACAGGAGCGAGTGACCACAATCACTGACAGGGGTGGGCGGAGAGGCGGATGTTCTGACGGCCAGTCGAGCGTGCAGGGAGCTGCCGCGGTTCTCAGAGAAGCAGACCACAGCCGCCGGACCTCTCCCGAGCCCTGCCCCGCCGCTCCCCGGAGGAGCCCATGCGCACCGCGTTGCAGGCGCCGAAACTCACCGACGGTTCACGGGTGGGCGTGATCGGCGGCGGCCCGGCGGGATCGTTCTTCAGCTACTTTCTCCTGGAGATGGCCCGGCGCATGGGCCTGCAGCTGGAGCTGGACGTGTACGAGCCGCGCGATTTCACGGTGAGCGGCCCGGGCGGCTGCAACATGTGCGGCGGGATCGTTTCCGAGTCGCTGGTACAGAACCTGGCGTCGGAGGGGATCGCGCTGCCGGAGAGCGTGGTGCAGCGCACCATCAACTCCTACGCGCTGCACATGGACGTGGGCAGCGTCTCCATCGCCACGCCGCTGCGGGAGAAGCGGATCGCCTCGGTGCACCGCGGCGGCGGTCCCCGTGGCCAGGCGCCCCGCAAGTTCGGAGGCCTGGACGGCTACCTGCTCGACCTGGCCGTGGGCCGGGGCGCAAAACACCTGCGCAAGCGGGTGGAGGGAGTGGAGTGGGAGGGCGAGCGGCCGAAGGTGAGGGCCGGCGGCGCCGCCGCGGTGTACGACCTGCTGGTGGTGGCCATGGGAGTGAACAGCGCCGCCAGCAAGTTGTTCGAGGGCACGGGTCTGCCCTACAAGGCGCCGCAGACCACGAAGACCTACATCTGCGAGTACTGCTTTGGGCGCGACATGATCCGCCGGGAGATCGGCAGTACCATGCATGTGTTCCTGCTCAACCTGCCACGGCTGGAGTTCGCCGCGCTGGTGCCGAAGGGCGAGTACGTGACGCTTTGCCTGCTCGGCCAGGACCTGGACCGGGAGCTGGTGCGGAAGTTCCTCGACGCCCAGGAGGTGAAGGAAGCGCTGCCGGCGAACTGGAAGCAACCGGACGATTTCTGCCACTGTTCTCCCAAGATCAGCGTGCGGGCCGCGAGCCTGCCGTTCGCCGACCGGGTGGTGTTCATCGGCGATTGCGGGGCCACCCGGCTGTACAAGGACGGGATCGGGGCGGCCTACCGCACCGCCAAAGCGGCGGCCAAGACCGCGGTCTTCAAGGGAGTCGGGGCGGAGGACTTCCGGCGCCACTACTGGCCGGTGTGCCGGCAGATCGAGCGCGACAACCAGATCGGCAAGTTCGTGTTCGCCATCACCCGGCAGATCCAGACACGAGAGTTCGCGCGGCGAGGGCTGTGGCGCATGGTCTCCAAGGAGCAGAACCGTCCCGGCTCGCAGCTGCGCATGAGCACCATCCTGTGGGACACGTTCACCGGCAGTGCGCCGTACAAGTCGGTGCTGCTGCGCGCGCTCCACCCCGCTTTCTGGGGGCCGTTCCTGTGGGAGATGCTGGCGGGGACCTGGGCATCGCACCAGCAGCGAAGGGAAGCGAGGGCACTATGAAGTCGAGTATCCTGGGAAGGATGTACCTGGACGGAGAGGTGATCTACCGGCAGGGCGAGATGGGCGACTGCATGTACGTGGTGCAGGAGGGCAGCGTCGAGCTGCTGCAGCGCAAGGGCGACAAAGAGTACTGCCTGGCGGTGCTGGGCGCAGGGGAGTTCTTCGGCCTGTCGGCCCTGTTCGAGCGGGACGTGCGCTCGGCCACGGTGCGCGCACTGGGAGACAGCTGCGTGCTGCGGCTGGAGAAGAAGGCATTCATGAAACGGGCCCACGAAGACGCTTCCTTCGTACTCACCATCCTGGAGAAGCTGATCCAGCGCATCCGCGAGCTGGAAGCCGCGCTCATCCGGGTGGGAGACGCGCCCTTGCCGCTCGAAGCAGAGGCGGCGGCGAACAAGCGGTGTCCCTCCGCCGCGGAGAAGGCGATCCCCCGCTGAACCGACCC
>CAYTPH010000335.1:0-2511 GCA_964439635.1 uncultured Terriglobales bacterium | reverse complement strand
TGGGGCGAGATGAGAGCCCCACGCAGTGGGGCGGTTTAGAATGAACGCTTCGTGCCTGACCCGATCATCCAAGTCGAGGACCTCCGCCACACCTACAAGCGCGGCAAGCAGCTGGCGCTCGATGGCTTGAGCTTCGCCGTCCGGCCCGGCGAGATCTTCGGCCTGCTCGGTCCCAACGGCGCCGGCAAGACAACCGCCGTCAAGATCCTGACCACCATCATCCGCCCCACGTCCGGCCGGGCGGCGGTGGCGGGACACGACGTGGCGCGCCGTCCCCTGGCCGCGCGCCGTGCGCTCGCCGCCGTCCTGCAGGAAGACGCCGTCGAGACCATGCTCAACGTCCTCGACAACCTGCTGCTCTACGGGCGCCTGCACGGCCTCGCGCGCGCCGAATCCCGCCGCCGCGCCGACCAGGTGATCGCCACCCTGGAGCTGGAACCGCACCTCACCGCGCGCGCCCAGCAGCTCTCCGGCGGCTACAAGCGCCGCCTGCAGGTGGCCAAGGCCCTGATGGTGGACACGCCCGTCCTCTTCCTCGACGAGGCCACCACCGGCATGGACCCGCTCATCAAGCGCCGCACCATGCAGGCCATCCGCGAGCAGGTGGCGCGCGGCCGCACCGTCCTGCTCACCACCCAGCTGCTCGACGAAGCCGAGGCGCTCTGCGACCGCATGCTGCTGATGGACCGGGGCCGCTCCCTCGCCCAGGGCAAGCTCAGCGACCTGCGCGCCCTCTCCTCCAAGCTCTTTCGCGTGCGCGTGGCCTTCACCGACGGCGCCGGCGGCGGGCTGGAGGCGCTGCGGGCGCTGCAGCCTAAGTCACTCGACGAGTCCGAGGGCGAGATCGAACTGGTGGTCGAGGGCACTGAGGACGAGTGGATCCGCCGCATGGCCCAGATCTCCGAGCGCTGGCCGCTCTCTCACCTGGAGATCCGCGCCGCCAACCTGGAGGACATCTTCGTCGAACTCTACGGAAAGGAGGGCCGCTCCGCCGGGCAGAATTCATGACGTGCCATCCCGAGCCGCTTTAGCGGTGAGGGATCCGCTCTTGCTGCCGACTGCCGACTGTATGAAGTTCATCCTCGCCATCGCTTACCGCGAGTACCGCATCCGGCTCACCAATCCCATCTTTCCTCTGTGGGACGTGCTGGTGCCGGTGGTGTACCTGGTGGTCTTCGGCGCCAGCCTGGAGCAGTGGCTGGACGTGGCCGCCACCGGTGTCAGCTATCCCACCTTCTTCCTCGGCGGTGTGGTGGCCATGGTCACCTTCAGCATCGCCATGAACTCCTCCTACGCCTACTTCGAGGACGTGCAGTCGGGCATCTTCCACGAGCTGCTGACCTATCCCTTCCCGCGCCACGACCTGCTCATCGGCAGGCTGCTGTTCAACGCCGCCTTCAGCGTGGTGGGCGCGCTCACCTGCCTGGCCGCCGCGGTGCTGGTGCTGCGCATCCCGCTGCGGCTCGAGGCCCTGCCCGCGCTGATGCTGTGGACCGTGGTGGGCACCGCCGCCTGGTATTTCCTCTTCTCCTGGATCGCCATCCACATCCGCGGCTTCAACGCCTATCACACCACCACCTCGGGCCTGTACCTGGTGCTGATGTTCATCAGCAACCTGTTCTATCCCACCGACCGCCTGCCGGCCTGGGTGCAATGGGCGGCCTGGGCCAACCCCATCTCCTGGCAGACCGACCTGCTGCGCCACAGCATCTACGGCGCCGGAGACGTGGCCCAGCTCCAGTACCAGGCCTTCGGCCTCGCCGCCTTTGTCCTGCTCTGCTTTTGGATGGCCAACCGCGCCCTCAACGCCCCCGCGGAGTGATTGTGTGGCCGCGGGTCTCCGACCCCGTGGTCCCCGCCGCGCCCGTCTTTGGCGCGGTGGGGTGTGAGTCGCGGCGTCACGCCGAAGGCGCGAAGAAGAAATTTCCGCAACTCTGGATCGCCTCCCGTGTTCCTCCCAGCAGCAGCACTGTTTCACTTGCAGAAGCTCGGGAGGCACCCATGCACCGTTATTGGTTCGGGCTCTTGGTCATTCTCTTGACCGCGATGGCGCTGGTCTCCTGCGGCGGCGGCAGCGCTGGCGGTAGCTTCACCTCCGACCCGCCGCGCAGCGTGGCATCCGGCACTGTCTTCGTCACCGGCAGCGACGCGCCCCTGCCCTCGGTCCTCGCCTTCGAGGTCACCCTCAACAGCCTGGCGCTCTCCACCGGCAGCAGCACCGTCGACGTCCTCGCCGGTCCTACGCCGGTGGAATTCGGGCGCCTGCTCGGCATGCGCACCCTGCTGGCGCTCAACTCCGTCCCCGCCGGCACCTACAGCAGCGCGACATTCAACCTGGCCAGCCCGGTCATTGCGTATCTCGACATCTCCACCTCGCCGGCCTCGGTGGGCACTATCGCCGGCACGCTGACCTCGTCCAGCATCACCATCCCACTCGACCCGCCGCTGGTGGTCGGCGAGAACGGCCTCGGCGGCCTGCACATGGACTTCCGCCTGCGCCAGTCGCTGCAA
>CAYTPH010000334.1:0-2522 GCA_964439635.1 uncultured Terriglobales bacterium | reverse complement strand
TGTACGCCCTGGTGGCGCTCTCGGCGGCGGTCCTGATCTTCGAGCACCGGAACCTGATGTGACGGCGTTTGGCGGGCGTGAGCGGGAGCCGCGCGAAGCGCGGCGACAGCGGGAGTCCGCCGCCGTCACCCTGAGCGCAGCGAAGGGTCTCCCATGACGGCGAAGAAGAAAGTCACCATCGTCTCGGCCACGGTCCTCGCGGTCACCCTGGCGTGTGCCGCCGTGCTGGTGCACCGCATCGACCAGGTGCGCGGCGAAGCCACCATCGAGGAAGTGCTCTACCTCTCCTCGCCCCAGATGGTGAAGCGCATGAGCCTGGGCTACACCGGCCTGCTCGCCGACATCTACTGGACGCGGACGGTGCAGTACTTCGGCGGCAAGCACGTCAAGCGCTCCATGCAGTACCAGCTTCTGGCCCCGCTGCTGGACATCACCACCGAACTCGACCCGCAGCTCGTCGTGGCCTACAAGTTCGGTTCCTTCTTCCTGGCCCAGGACCCGCCGGACGGCGCCGGCGACCCGGACAAGGCGGTCGCACTGGTGGAGCGCGGCATCGCCCGCAACCCCGACGACTGGCAGCTTTACTACCACCTCGGCTACATCCACTACCTGGAGCGCGAGGACTACGCGGGGGCGGCGCGGGCCTTCGACCGCGGCTCCACCGTCCCGGGCGCGCATCCCTGGATGAAGATCATGGCCGCGACCATGGCCCAGCACGGCGGCGACATCAGCACTGCCCGCTTCCTTTGGACCAAGATCTACGAGAGCACCACCGACGAGCAGATCAAGGACAACGCGGTGCGGCGCCTGCAAGCTCTCGCCGTGGACGAGATGGTGCCCCAGTTGGAGGAGCGCGCCCGCCTCTTCCGCGAGGCCCAGGGCCGCCTGCCCGAGAGCTGGCACGACCTGATCGCGACCGGCCTGCTGCGCCGCATCCCCCTGGACCCGCACGGCCACGCCTACAAGCTGATGCCGGACGGGCGGGTGGAGGTGGAATCGCCGGATGACCTGCCCTTCATCCGCTTCGGCCTGCCTCCGGGCAAGAAATCGAAGCAGACTTACAAGGACGAGCCCAAGAAGTAGCATCCCATACAGGAGCACCCGTTGCCCTCGCTCATGAGAAGACTGCTGCTCCTGCTGGTGTTGGCCACCGCGGCCCGTGCCGACGTGCTCGACCAGGTGGTCGCCAACGTCGACCGCCGGTACAACCGCCTGGATTCCCTGACCGCCGACTTCGTGGAGGTCTACAAGGGCGCGGGGATGTCGCGCAGCGAGTCGGGGACACTCTGGCTGAAGCGGCCCGGGCGCATGCGCTGGGACTACCGCCAGCCGCGGGAGAAGCTGTTCGTCACCGACGGCAAGACCGCCTGGTTCTATGTCACGGGGGACCGGCAGGCCCGCCGCGCCAGCGTCAGGCACCTCGACGATATGCGCACCCCGCTCCGCTACCTGCTGGGCAAGACGCAGCTCCGCAAGGAATTCGACGGCCTCGAGGTCGCCCAAGTGGCGCCGCTCACCCCCGGCAACATCGTCCTGCGCGGCGTCCCCAGGCACCTGGCGGACCGGGTCACTAGCACCCTGCTGGAGGTCTCCATCGACGGTCAGATCCACCGCATCGTGGTGGAGGAGGTGGACGGCTCCACCACCGAGTTCCGCTTCAGCAACCAGCGCGAGAACCCGGCCCTGCTGGAGCGCGAGTTCCGCTTCCAGCCGCCCGCGGGCATCGAGGTGATCGAGGCGAAAGAGCTGTCCCCCTAGCGTCGTCGCTGGCCTGGGAGGGCTCTGTTTTGGCGCGCCGCGGGTGACCCGCTCCTATAGTCACGGTGGTAGACTCGTACCTTCGCATGGCTGAATTCCTTATCCGGATGGCCGACGACCGCGGGCAGGTGCTGGAGCAGGTCGAGGCCGGGCACAGCGAGACCGAGGTCCGCGACCGCTACGCCCAGCAGGGGTACCTGGTGTACTCGGTCAAGCCGCGCGGCTTGCTGGGCGGGGGGATCGCCCTGGGACGCGGGCGCCGGGTCAAGACCGACGATTTCGTCATCTTCAACTCCCAGTTCCTCACCCTGATCAAGGCCGGGCTGCCCATCCTGACCTCGCTGGACCTGCTGATCCGCCGCCAGCGCAAGACCTACTTCCGCTCCATCCTGGAGAACGTGGCGGAGCGCGTGCGCAGCGGCCAGGCGCTCTCCGAGGCCTTCGGCGCCCAGGGCATGTTCCCCAAGATCTACACCACCACGCTGCTGGCGGGCGAGAAGAGCGGCAACCTCGACGAGGTGCTGGGCCGCTATATCGAGTACGAGCGCGTGGCCCTGGCCTTCCGCAAGCGGCTGCTGGCCTCGCTGGTCTATCCCGCGCTGCTCATCAGCCTGGTGGTGGTGATGCTCAGCTTCCTGATCACCTACGTGATCCCCCAGTTCGCCGAACTGTACAGCACGCTGGAGGCACAGCTGCCGGCGCTCACCATGTTCATGCTGGCGGTGGGGGTGGGGGCGCAGAAGTATTTCCTGGTCGTGCTGGCG
>CAYTPH010000333.1:0-2530 GCA_964439635.1 uncultured Terriglobales bacterium | reverse complement strand
GGCTCCCACTCCACCAGCAGCCTGGGGGCGCGCGGCTTCGGCGGCGGCGCTGCCGGCCCGGGAGAAACCGCCCCGTTCATCCCATCCACTCCATTGGCTCGGAAAACGAAAGTAGCGCGATTATACCTTGGTAAACAGCAGGCGGGATGCGCGTTTCACGGCTATTTGGACGTCGAACGGAGGCGGATGTTGGCCACCGGTCACTTACTTTTCCTGTCCCACGATGGTCTAATGAGACTGTGAGTCCCCGACACCTGGTCCTGCTTTTACTGCTTGCGGCCGCGTGGGCGCAGACCGCGCCTCCCCCGCCGCCGCAGGAAGACTTTTCCGGCCTGTACGAGTTCCTGCGCGAAGGCGAGACGCTGCAGCTCAGCGTGGAGGAAGGACAGCGGCTCAGCGGCTTCATCACCCGTTTTCCGGAGGACGACCGCGGGCCCAAGCTCGACCACTTCTTCAAGGACGCGAAGATCCAGGGCAACCAGGTCAGCTTCAGCACCCGGACGGTGCACGGCGTGTGGTTCGACTTCCGCGGCGCGGTGGAGCGCGGCAGCGGCAAGACGCGCGCCGACGAAGGCTACTACGTCCTGCACGGCACGCTGACGCAGCACACCGGCGACGCCCACAAGAAGGTGACCTCGAAGTCGCGCGAGGTGTGGTTCAAGTCGTTCCCCCGGCTCGACGACGAACCGGCGCCCAAGTGACAACGCCCCGTGGAACCCTGGTGTGACGGGAATCACATGGTGGTGTGACCGCTTGGGTTGTGAGGCGGCCCCGGCGGGGCTAGACTCCTAGCATGCAGTGGTGGCGCAAAGCCGGAGCCGTGATGTTGGCGGCGTTGTGGTTGCTGAGTCCGGCCGCCGTGTGCGCGGCGCCGCTGCTGGCGGACGACTGCTGCCGCGAGATGCAGATGCCCGCGGGATGCGAACCGCCTACGCAGGTGCTTTCCTGCTGCCAGGCCAGCAGCGTGCCCCCGAGCGCCACGCCGGTGGCGCGTGCGGATGTTCCCGGGCCGATCGTCCTGCCGCCGGAACTGGCGCCCGCAGCGTCGCCCGACAGCAGCGTCGTGGCCGAGGCGGAGGCTCCGCCCGCGGCCTGTCCTTCCTCCATCCAAGTCCTGCGTATCTAGTCCTCTCTCTTCCCGTTGAAGCGGCGCCGGTGTGCGCCGGTCGACCCCTGTTTGCGATGTGGAGGAGAGATGAGAACCGTCTATGCAGTCCTGTTGCTGCTCGCCTGGACGGCGAGCGCGGCCGCGGCCGAGGACCCTTTCGATGCAGCCGCGGCGCTGCTGCAACCGCAGCACCAGCCTAACCGGAATCCCGCCCACCGCCTGACGCTGGAGCAGGCGGAAGAGGCGGCGCGGGTGGGTAATCCCGAGATCCGCGCGGCGGTGCGGCGGGTCTCGGTCGCGGAGGCGCGCCAGCCCGCCGCCGGCGCGCTCGACGATCCCATGCTGATGTACCGCGGCTGGGGAACGCCTATCAAGCGTCCCTACGACTTCAACCAGGCGCAGAACATGTTCATGTTCCAGCAGCAGCTGCCGGGACCGGGGAAACGTGCGCTGCGCTCGCAGGCGGCGGCCCAGGAGGTCGAGGTCGCACAGGCTGAACTGGAAGCGGTGCGCCGCGGCGTGGTGGCGCGGGTGCGCTCCGCCTTCTACGAACTGCTGCGCAACCAGGACGAACTGCGCGTGCACGACGAGCAGGTGGCGCTGGCGCGCCAGGGCATGGAGTCGGCGCGGATCAAGTACGTGGTCGGCCGGGTGCCGCAGCAGGACGTCCTGAAGGCGCAGATCGCGCTCAGCAAGCTGGTGGAGCACCTGGTGATGTTGCAGCAGGACGGCGGCATGGCGCGCGCGACGCTGAACGCGCTGATGGGCCGCGACCCGTCCACGCCGCTGGAGGCGGCGGGCGAGTACTCGCTGCCTGCCCCCCTGCCGAGCGCGCTGGAGCTGCAGCGCATGGCGCTGCAATCGCGCCCGGAGCTGGTGGCGGCGCGGGCGGCCCTCCGGCAGAGCGAGACCAAGACCAGTCTGGCGCAGAAGGCGTACACGCCCGACTTCACCCTGGGCGCGGGCTACATGCTGATGCCGAAGGACGAGATGTCCGGGGCGTCGCGGCACGCCTACATGGCGGAGCTGGCCATCAACCTGCCGTGGCTGAACCGGCGCAAACACGATGCCGAGATCGCCGAGGCGCGGGCGGAGACGAGCCTGCAGGAGGCGGAGTTCGAGGCGCGCCGCACCCTGGTGTTCCTGGAGGTCCAGGAGGCGCTGGTGAAGGCGTCGGCGGCGCGCAAGCTGGTCGACCTGTATCGCGACACGCTGCGTCCGCAGGCGCAGACAGTGCTGAAGTCCACGAGCGCGGCCTACCAGAGCGACCGCACCGATTTCCTGAACCTGCTAGACAGCCAGAACATGAGCCTGGAGGTGGACATCGCCTACTTCCGCGCGCTTGCTGGCCTGGATAACCGCATGGCGGAGCTGGAGCGAGCGGTCGGAGCGTCGCTGCGCCAGGCAACGGAGGAACGGCAA
>CAYTPH010000332.1:0-2537 GCA_964439635.1 uncultured Terriglobales bacterium | reverse complement strand
GCTCTCGCGGTCGAAGCAGATGATGAAGGTCAGCAGGTACAGGCACAGCGGCACTACCCACAGGAAGGGGATGACTGCCAGCTGCTGGCAGATCAGGTTGGTGGTCCCCAGCAGCATCGCCGAGGCGCAGGCCGCCAGCGCCAGCCACAGGACACGCCGGCCGAGACTCGGCGCCGGCGCGTCACCCGCCGGCAGCGCCTGCTCCGCTGCCGCCGGACTGCGCTTCATCAGCAGCCACGCCGTGCCGCCGCAGGCCAGCACGAACAGCCCGTAGCCCGCCGCCCACGTCCAGGCCTGCTGGGGCAGGTGCAAGTACCGCTCCACCAACGGCGGATAGCTCAGCAGCCCCAGCAGCGAGCCCACGTTCGACAGCGCATAAAGACGATAGGGCGACCGCCCCGGATGCGTCCGGCTGAACCACGCCTGCAGCAGCGGCCCGGTGGTGGACAGCAGGAAGAACGGCAGGCCGATGGTCGCACCCAGCAGGACCACGATCTGCAGCACCGGGTCGCCGCCGGCGTGCGGCTTCCACTCCGCGCCCGGGGTCAGCGGCGTCCGCCAGAGCAGGCCCAGTGTCGCCATCACCAGCACGGAGAAGCCCAGCAGGAGCAGGTGCAGCCGCGCCTGTCCGCGCACATCGAGCCGGGTGGAGAGCGCGTGGGCGTAGGCGTAGCCGCCCAGCAGCAGCACCTGGTAGACCAGCATGCAGGTGTTCCACACCGCCGGGACGCCGCCGAACCACGGCAGCAGGCTCTTCCCCATGATGAGCTGCACCTGGAAGAGCAGGAACGCGCTCAGGAAGATGGTAAGAGCGTACAGGGACGTACTTGCTGCCGGCTCAGTGTGCGGGACACTGACCGGGGCGGCCGCCGAGGATTGGCCCATGCTTCTCCGTCAGGTGCTCTGGGGGTTCCGACATTCTGCCACAACTGCGAGTTGCTGAAGGGGACGCTGGCTGTATAAGATGTCGCCGCCGCGCTTCTGGTTTTCGGCGTTATTGCCACCCGGAAGGCGGCGTCCGGCATCCAAGAGCTTCAAGCCGGACACAATCCCCGGCCCCCAACCGACAGGAGCGGCGTTCAAACGATGGGCTCCAAGTGGCAGCAGACGTTCCTTTTTGCCCGCACCTTCTTCAAACATCCCATCATGCTCGGTTCGCTCGTCCCGAGCTCCCGCTACCTGACCGAAGCTCTGATGAAGAAGATCGACTGGCAGCGCGCCCGCGTGCTGGTGGAGTACGGCCCCGGGGTCGGCACCCTCACCTGGGCCATGCTGCAGCGCATGCGCCCCGACGCCGTCCTGGTGGCCATCGAGAGCAGCAGCGACTTCACCCGCTACGTGCGCGGCTCCATGCCCGACCCGCGGCTGAAGGTGGTGCACGGCTCGGCCGCCGACGTGGCCGGCATCCTGGCGCACCTGGGCCTGCACTCCGCCGACTACATCGTCTCCGGCATTCCCTACAGCACCATGCCCGACGAGGTCCGCCGCCGCATCCTGCACGAATCCTGCCGCCTGCTGGCCCCCGAGGGCGCCTTCCTGGTGTACCAGTTCACCGGCGCCGTCCTGCCCCACCTGCGCCAGGTCTTCGGCTTCGTCTCCACCGACTTCGAGCTGCGCAACGTCCTCCCCGCCCGCATCTTCTACTGCGCGCGGTAGCGCGCGCTCATCATTTACACTAGAGGTTTGCGCGCTGGGTGCCGGCGCGCGCTGGAGCCATCGCGATCATGTCCACCGTCCTGAAGCCGTTGCGCGGCGCCGAACGCGAGCAGGTGTTCGACCAGTTCCGCCGCTGGGGCTACCTGGAGGCCGACCTCGATCCCCTCGGCGCGCTTCCCCCGGCACAAGCCCCCGAACTCCGTCTCGACGGCCCCGCCGCCGACGAGGCCCGCCGCGCCTACTGCGGGACCCTGGCCGCCGAGTTCATGCACATCCCCGACGCCGCGCGCCGCCGCTGGATCCAGGAGCGCCTGGAGCAGCCCGCGCCCGCCGCCGACCCCGAGCGCGCGCTCGACCTGCTGATCCGCGCCGAACTGTTCGAGCAGGTGCTGCAGACCCGCTACATCGGCACCAAGCGCTACTCGCTGGAGGGCGACTCCTCGCTCATCCCGCTGCTGGACGAGGCCCTGGACGCGGCCGCCGGCTTCGGCGCCCAGTACTGCGTGCTGGCCATGAGCCACCGCGGCCGCCTCAACGTGCTGGTGAACACCGTGGGCGTGGCCGTGGCCGACATCTTCTCCAAGTTCGAGGACTTCGACCCGCGCAGCTTCCTGGGCTCGGGCGACGTGAAGTACCACCTGGGCGCCACCGGCGACCACACCACCGCCGGCGGCCACACGCTGCACATGCACATGGTCTCGAACCCCAGCCACCTGGAGGCGGTGGACCCGGTGGCGCTGGGCCGCGCCCGCGCCAAGCAGACCCGCCTCGGTCCCGAAGGACAACGCCAGCTCCTGCCCATCGTGATGCATGGCGACGCCGCCTTCGCCGGCCAGGGCATCAGGGCCGAGACCCTCAACCTGGCCGGCATCGAAGGCTTC
>CAYTPH010000331.1:0-2550 GCA_964439635.1 uncultured Terriglobales bacterium | reverse complement strand
GCCGCACGCCAGCGGTCCGTTTCTCCATCCGGCGGTCTCGCACGAGCCCCGCATTCAGCACCTGGCCGACGACTTCGAGCGTGCCGGCCTGAAACCTTTCCATGTGCCGCTGGGCGTCATGCTCGACGAGAAGGACCCGCGGCGCAGCAAGTGCATCCGTTGCAGCACCTGCGACGGGCATCCCTGCCTGATCAACGCCAAGTCCGACGCGCACACCTGCGCGGTGGACCCGGCGCTGGAGTATCCCAACGTCGAGCTGCTGACCAACGCCTACGTGGAGCGGCTGGAGACCAATCCGGCAGGCAACGAGGTGAACAAAGTCGTCGTGCGGCGCAACGGCGGCCTGGAGATGTACAGCGCAAACGTCGTGGTAGCCTCCTGCGGCGCCATCAACTCGGCGGCACTGCTGCTGCGCTCCGCCAACGACAAGCACCCGCGCGGCCTGGCGAACGGTTCGGACGTGGTCGGCCGCCATTACATGGGCCACGTCAATTCTGTCCTGATGGCGCTGAGCAGGTGCCCGAACCCGACCATCTTCCAGAAGACGCTGGCAATCAACGATTTCTACTTCGGTTCCCAAGACTGGCAGTACCCGATGGGACACATCTCCTTCGTCGGCAAGCTCGATGCGGACACGCTGCGCGCCGGAGCGCCGGCCATCGCGCCGGGTTGGACCCTGGAGCTGATGGCCCGGCACTCCCTGGATTTCTGGCTGACGTCGGAGGACTTGCCTGACCCCAACAACCGCGTGACCGTCAACAGCAAGGGCGAGATCGTCCTCAGCTACAAGCCGAATAATGAGGAAGCCCACAACCGGCTGATCGCCAAGCTGAAGGAGGCGATGAAGCAGACCAGCTGCGGCGTTCACGGCAAGGACTGCCATCAGGGGCTGTTCTCGCGGAACCTCTACCTGGGACAGCGCATCCCGCTGGCCGGGGTGGCCCACCAGAACGGCACCATCCGCTTCGGCAACGACCCGAAGACGTCGGTACTGGATGCCAACTGCCGCGCCCATGAAGTGGACAATCTTTACGTGGTGGACGCCAGCTTCTTTCCGTCGAGCGCGGCGGTGAACCCGGCGCTGACCATCATGGCCAACGCGCTGCGCGTGGGCGACCATCTGCTCGACCGCTTCGGGGTGAGGCGCCAATCGGCCGAGGTGCAGGTCTCGGTGCGCGCCATGGAAATGCCCAAGGTGGGCGCATGAGGCTGAGCACGCGAATCCGCCCGGCGCTGTTGGTTGCGCTACTGGTCCTGTCGATCGGCGCGGCGGCGCAGCAGCCGCTGGTCACCGCGGTGGATGCGGTCGGAATGACCGTCTCCGACATGGACCGGGCGGTGGACTTCTATTCGAAGGTGCTGACGTTCGAGAAGGTCTCGGACCAGGAGGTGAGCGGGCCGGAGTACGAGCGGCTGGTAGGCGTCTTCGGCGCGCGGGCGCGGATGGTACGGATGAAGCTGGGCGACGAGGCCATCGAGTTGACCGAGTTCCTGGCGCCACGCGGGCGGCCGATCCCGGCAGACTCGCGCTCCAACGACCGCTGGTTCCAGCACGTGGCCATCATCGTCAGCGATATGGATCGGGCGTACCAGCACCTGCGTCTACATAAGGTGGAGCACGCCTCCAGCGGCCCGCAGCGGTTGCCGGACTGGAACAAGAAAGCAGGTGGCATCCAGGCCTTCTACTTCAAGGACCCGGACGGGCATCCGCTGGAGGTCCTGGCCTTCCCGCCGGACAAAGGGGCGGCCAAGTGGCACAAGGGCGGCGCGCGGCTGTTCCTCGGGATCGACCATACGGCGATCGTCGTGGGTGACACGGAGGCCAGCCTCAGGTTCTACAGGGACCTGCTGGGCATGGAAGTGGTGGGTGAGAGCGAGAACTACGGCAGCGAGCAGGAGCACCTGAACAACGTTTTCGGGGCGAGGTTGCGCATCACCGGGCTGCGGGCCGCGGACGGCTTCGGGGTCGAGTTCCTGGAATACCTGGCGCCGCGCGATGGGCGCCCGCGTCCGCTGGAGTGGAAGGCGAACGACCTGGTGCACCGCTACACCGCGTTCGATATCCGCGACCCGCAGACAGCCGACCGTGCGCTGGTGAAGGCGCACGCCGCGATGGTTTCACCGGGGGTGATCGAGCTCGGGGGGAAGAAGGGACTGACCGTCAGTGACCCGGATGGGCACGTGATCGAATTGAGAGGCAAGCGTTAGATGGAGCACGGAAGCGCAATCATGGATGAAGTACAGCAGAACCTACGGCAGCTGTCGCAGGAAGAGATGCGCGCAGCGCGGACCGACATGGTGGAGATGCTCACCATGCGATTCACCAACCTGATCACCGCCATCGTCGGGAACTGCGACATGGCCCTGGCCGAGCTCACGCAGGAGCATCCGTCGGTGCTGTACCTGCTGGCCGCCAAGCGCGCGGCTTTCCAGGCCAGCGACGTCAATGATCGTTTGAAAGCCATCGTGCAGGAGTGCAGGGAGGCAAGCCTGTGAACGCAGAGGAGAAACGCCTTCAGGAGTCTCGCGAGCGCAAGAAGCACTGGAAGC
>CAYTPH010000330.1:1622-2574 GCA_964439635.1 uncultured Terriglobales bacterium | reverse complement strand
AGGCACCTCCATCACCCTGCAATTCAGCTTGGACCGCAGCATTGACGCGGCGGCGCAAGATGTCCAGTCGGCGATCTCGCGAACGCTGGGCCAGTTGCCTCGCGACAGGCCCACGCCGCCGACCTTCCGCAAGGTGAACCCGGCGGACCAGCCCATCCTGTTCATGGCCCTCAGCTCGCCGACCCTGCCGCTCTCGGAGGTGAACGCCTACGCCGACACCTTCGTGGCCCAGCGCATTTCCATGGTCAGCGGTGTGGCCCAGGTGCAGGTGTTCGGAGGACAGAAATACGCAGTGCGGGTGCAACTCGATCCGCGCGAGCTGGCTTCGCGATCCATCGGCTTGGATGAAGTCACCACCGCCATCCAGCGCAACAACGTGAACCTGCCCACCGGGACGCTGTGGGGCCGCCACCAGGCCATTACCGTTGAAGCGGAAGGCCAGCTCACCAACGCCGCCGCTTACCGGCCCATCATCGTCACCTATCGCAACGGCAATCCGGTGCGCCTGGAGCAGCTCGGCCGGGTGCTGGACAGCGTGGAGAACGACAAGGTCGCCGCCTGGTTCCGCGACGAGCGCGCGGTGATGCTGGGCGTACAACGCCAGCCCGGAACCAACACGGTCGAGGTCGTCGACAACATCCAGAAACTCCTGACCCAGATCCGCGCGCAGATGCCGCCGTCGGTCACGCTGAACATCAATTCAGACCGCTCGGTGACCATCCGCGAGTCGGTGGCCGACGTCCAGTTCACCCTGGTCCTGGCCCTGGCCCTGGTGGTCCTGGTGATCTTCCTGTTCCTGCGCAACGTCTCGGCCACCGCCATCCCCAGCATGGCCCTGCCCTTCTCCATCGTCGGCACCTTTGCGGTGATGTATCTGCTGGGCTACAGCCTGGACAATCTCTCTTTGATGGCCCTGACGCTGTCGGTGGGCTTTGTGGTGGACGACGCCATC
>CAYTPH010000330.1:0-1612 GCA_964439635.1 uncultured Terriglobales bacterium | reverse complement strand
GCGAGAACCAGGGCCGCAAGCTCGAAAACTTCAACATCGTCCGGCACATGGAGCACGGCGAGCCGCCGCTGCAAGCCGCTTTGCTGGGCTCCCGCGAAGTGGGCTTCACCATCCTGAGCATGACCCTCTCGCTGGTGGCCGTGTTCGTCCCGGTGCTGTTCATGGGCGGATTGCTGGGCCGGTTGCTACACGAGTTCGCGGTGACCATCAGCGCAGCCATCCTGGTTTCCGGCGTCGTTTCGCTGAGCCTGACCCCGATGTTGTGCAGCCGCTTCCTGAAACCCCCTGCCGAGGAGCGGCATGGAAGCGTCTACCGGGCTTCAGAGCGATTCTTCCAAGGGATGCTCCACCTGTATGACCGCACGTTGCAGACGGTGCTCCGGCATCGCTTCGCCACCATGGCCTTCTCCGTCGTGGTCCTGGCCGCCACCTGCTACCTGTTCGTCATCATCCCCAAGGGCTTCCTGCCCAGCGATGACATTGACCAGGTGAGTTCTTTTACCGAGGCGGCTCAAGGCATTTCATTCGAGTCCATGGTCGAGCATCAGCAGCAGGTGGCGGCGGTGCTGCTGAAAGAGCCGGACATTCGCGGATTTATGTCCAGCGCGGGAACCGGCGGTCCCAACAGCGCGGGCAATCAGGGCCGCCTGTTCGTCTACCTGAAGCCGCGTAAGGAACGCAAGAAGAGCGCCGACGAGTTGATCCAGGAGTGGCGGCCGAAGCTCTCGCACGTCCCGGGTATTCAAGTCTTCCTGCAGAATCCGCCGCCGATCCGTATCGGAGGGCAGATGACTCGCGCCCTTTACCAGTACACGCTGCAGGGTCCCGACACCCACGATCTCTACGAGTCGGTGCCCAAGCTGGAAGCGCGCCTGCGGGAAGCGCCGGAGTTGCTGGACATCAATACCGACCTGCAGCTCAAGAACCCGCAAGTGAACGTGGAGATTGATCGCGACCGGGCCGCCACGCTGGGCGTCACGCCTCAACAAGTGGAGGAAGCGCTGTACACCTCTTACGGGCAGCGGCAGATCTCCAGCATCTACGCTCCTACCGATACCTACCGCGTGATCATGGAACTCGACCCGCGGTATCAGCGCGATCCTTCCTCGCTGTCGATGCTCTACGTGCGGTCTTCCACGGGGAACCTGGTGCCCCTGGACGCGGTGGTCCGCACCAGCCAGAGCACTGGACCGCTGCAGGTGAACCACTTGGGCCAGTTGCCCGCCGCGACCATCAGCTTCAATCTGAAACCCGGCGTGGCCTTGAGCCAGGCCGTGGATGTGGTCCAGCGGGCTGCGCGCGAAACATTGCCCGCCACCATCACCGGAAGCTTCCAGGGCGCCGCGCAGGCCTTCGAATCCTCGGTGCGCGGCCTGGGCATTCTCCTGATCCTGGCCATCCTGGTGATCTACATCGTGCTGGGCATCCTGTACGAGAGCTTCATCCATCCGATCACGATTCTGTCGGGGCTGCCTTCGGCGGGTTTCGGCGCGCTGGTCACGCTGATGCTCTTCCGCATGGATCTGAACATTTACGGATTCGTAGGCGTGATCCTGCTGATCGGAATCGTCAAGAAGAACGCCATCATGATGATCGACTTCGCCCTCGACGG
>CAYTPH010000329.1:0-2585 GCA_964439635.1 uncultured Terriglobales bacterium | reverse complement strand
GCAGACTTCCACAGCCGCTCCAGGTCGTAGAAATTCCGGGCCTTCTCGCTGAAGACGTGGACCACGAAGTCCACGTAATCCAGCAGGACCCACTCGGCCTGGCGGTAGCCCTCCACGTGCGTCGGGCGCAACCCGGCCTGCGAGAGTCTCTGCTCTACCTCGTCACTGATGGCTTGGATCTGGCGCGGGTTGCTACCGGAGCAGATGACGAAGAAATCGGTGAAGGCGGAGGCGCCCTTGTCCAGCTTCATGACCGAGACATTCTCGGCTTTCTTCGACTCGCAGGCGGCAATGGCTTGGGCGACTTGCTGGCGGATGTCGGTCTTCTTCAATGTCCCTTCCTGAGTTCCCAGTTCCCGGTTCCCGGTTCCCAGTTGCCTCGATTCTACTAGAGCGCTTGGGGAAACCCGGCCATGCCGTTTCCCCCTGTGCACCTGGCACTAGGCACTGGGCACTTCTCGGCGGTACAACCCTGTCTTTTTGATGTACTCCTCCACCGCTTCCGGCACCAGCCGCCGGAACGACCGCTTGCCCGCCACTGCGCGGCGGATCTGCGTCGCCGAGACGTCCACCTTCACATCATCCAGCAGGTGGATGGTGGCGCCGCGCACGCTGAGCGTGCCCGATGCCTCCAGCTCGCGCAGCACGTCGAAGGTGGCACGCCCGGGCCGCAGGGCGTCGGGCAGCGCCTTGCCCACGTCCGCCAGCGAGTACCCCGGCCGGCTGGCCACGATGAAGTCGCACTCCCGCAGCAGCTCCTCCGGCTTGTACCACTTGGCGATGTCGAGGAAGGCGTCGATGCCGATCAGGAAGTAGAGCTGGTCGCTGGGGTGGAGGTTCTTCTTCATCCGCCGGACCGTGTCCAGCGAGTAGCTGGGGCGCGTGCTTCCCGGCGCGGGCGCTTCGATGTCGCACGGCATGAATCGCCGGTCCACCTGCGCCGCCAGCGCCAGCATGGCAAAACGATGCGGATAGGGCGAGAGCGGCCGTCCCTGCCGGTGCGGCGGCCGGCTCGACGGCACCAGCAGCACCTGCTTCAAACCGAAGCGCTCCGCCGCCGCCCGCGCCACCGCCAGGTGCCCGTTGTGCACCGGATCGAACGTCCCGCCGAAGAGCCCTAGTTTCATGGCGAAAAGGATTTAACCACAGGGGGACACAGAGGGACACGGAGGAAATCAGTCAGCGCTTCCCTCCGCGTCCCTCTGTGTCCTCTGTGGTTGGCTCTTCTTCTACCCCGACGGCGCATTCTTGGTCTTCCGCCGTTTGGTCGCGCTCGACCGATCCGGCTGCGCCTGCATCGGCTGGTATTCGGCCACGCGGCCCAGCGCCTCGCCCTCGCCCGGCTCCGGCTCGCGCACGCGCACGTCGCGCACCCGCTCCGCCATGGCGTAGCGCAGCTCGTCGATGCCCTCGCCCGTCACCGCCGAGATCTCGTACAGCTTCAGCTTCTTCCGACGCGCATACTGCTTCAGCTTCTTGAGCTTGTCGGGGTTGGCGACATCCACCTTCGACGCCACCACGATCATCGGCTTCAGCTCCAGCTCCGCCCCGAAGCTCTCCAGCTCGTTCAGGATGACTTCGAAGTCCTTGATCGGGTCCGGCCGCCCGCTGGCGTCGGAAACGTCCACCAGGTGCGCCAGCAGCCGCGTCCGCTCGATGTGCCGCAGGAACTGCGTCCCCAGCCCGGTACCCTTGTGCGCGCCCTCGATGAGCCCGGGGATGTCGGCCACCACGTAGCTGAACTGGTCGGGCGCGCCGTCCTTGCCGATGGCCACCACCCCCAGGTTGGGGTGCAGCGTGGTGAAGGGATAGTCGGCGATCTTCGGCCGCGCCGCCGAGATGCGCGAGATCAGCGTGCTCTTGCCCACGTTCGGGTATCCCACCAGCCCCACGTCGGCCAGCAGCTTCAGCTCCAGGCGGAAGGCGCGCTCCTCGCCCGGACGCCCCAGCTCGTGTTCCCGCGGCGCCTGGTGGGTCGATGTAGCGAAGCGTGCATTGCCCCGCCCGCCGCGCCCGCCGCGGGCGATTACCACCCGCTCGCCGGGATGGCCGAAGTCGTGGACGCGCTCGCCCGTCTCCTCGTCGTACACGATGGTGCCCACCGGCACCTTCAGCACCACGTGGTCGCCGTCGCGGCCGGTCTTGTTCGACCCCTCGCCGTGGCGTCCCCGCTCCGCCTTGTATTCCGGATTGAAGCGGAAGTGGACCAGCGTGTTGTGGGCTTCGCTGGACTCCATGACCACGTCACCGCCGCGTCCGCCGTCGCCCCCCGACGGCCCGCCCCGGGGCACGAACTTCTCCCGCCGGAAGGCCATGCAGCCGTTGCCGCCGTCGCCCGCCTTCACCCGGATTTTCGCCTCGTCGATGAACATGGTCACTAGTCACTGGTCGCTGGTCGCTACCGGAACCCATACGAGCGGGGCTTCAGCCCCGCGCCAGACCCCAGCCCGGCACGTCAGTGCCGCTACATCGCCCACATCGCGCCAGAGTCCCATTCAGGGGACGACACAGAATCCATCACAACCGGGCACGGTGGAGCAGGTCTTTAGGCCTGCACAAAAGGACATCCAAAAGAAACCGGCTTT
>CAYTPH010000328.1:0-2714 GCA_964439635.1 uncultured Terriglobales bacterium | reverse complement strand
GGTGGCCGCAATCGTGCGGGCGATGAGGCCGCTCTTGCCCATGCCGGTGACCACCACGCGGCCGGCGCAGGAGTGCAGCAGGTCGAGGGCGCGTTCGAAGGCGGCCGCCATGGGCCCGGCGATGCGGTCGGCGAGGGCGCGCAGGGCGTCGGCCTCGATGCGGACCACGTTTTCGCCGATCTGTCGCATGGAACGGAAGATGGTAACAGAGGCGAAGGTTCTTACGCCCGCTTCGCGGCCGAGGGCGGCCGCGCCACGCGATCTGCGCGAGTATACTGGCGCGTTCCCGATGACAAACGTACCGACTCTGAGCTGGGTGGCGCTGTGCGCGGCGGGCGGCGCCTGGGCGTGGCTGACGCGCCTGGAGGCGCGGCGACGGCGGCTGCCGCTGGGCGTAGCTACTGTGGTTGCAGCGGCGGCGCTAGGCGGGTTTGCGGCCGCCATCTACGCCAGCGTGACCGTGCCCTGGGCGCCGACGGGATGGCTGGTGCGTCCGGGCTCGCTGTGGTTTCCGGCATTCGCGTCGGTGGCGATCATCCTGGCGGCCGTGGCAGCTGGACGAAAAGCGGCAGTGCTGGAAGCGCTCGATTCGGCTGCGATGGGCGGAGCGGTAGCGTATGGGTTGGTGTGCCTTGGGGCGCTGTTCCCCGGCATTGACATCGCCCGCGTCCAGAACTCTGGACAGTTGGGGATCGATACCGCCGCAGCGTTGGGACTGGCGGCGGGCGTGGTGATCGCAGTCTATCTGTCGCGGGAGTCGGCGGCGGCGCGGCAGTTCCAGCGGCCGAGCGGGATCGTCTTCGCGGAGTTGCTGATCCTGGTGGGCGCGGCGGCGTTCGCGCTCGATTCCCTGCTGGCTGGCTGGCGGCCGGAGATGGAGTTCACCTCTCCACAGAAGTTCGCGGCGTTGAGCGCCGGCGCCGGTGTCGTACTGCTGACCAAGGTCCTGGTGCGCTACTTCCGCAGCCGGGAGGAGCACCGCATCGTGGAGCGCATTGGCCGCACGGGCGAGGCCACTCAGCCGGAGTACACGCCCCCCACCGAGGAGTGCCCGCATCCCGAGCGCTGGCGCATGTACGACTCCATG
The DNA here is from genome assembly GCA_964439635.1 of uncultured Terriglobales bacterium. Lineage (GTDB taxonomy): Bacteria > Acidobacteriota > Terriglobia > Terriglobales > Acidobacteriaceae > CAYTPH01. Next base: position 1,627 of record CAYTPH010000328.1, on the reverse strand, counting down.
ACCGCCGAGGTGGAGGTGCTGGACTTCCTCTACTCGCTGGTGCGGACGCTGAAGCCCGCGCTGATCGTGGAGACCGGGACGTTCACCGCCGCCAGCACGGTGCGCATGGCGGAGGCGCTGCGCGATAACGGCTTCGGGCGGATCGTGACGGTCGAGTTCGACGAGAAGGTGTACGCGGCGGCGAAGCAGCGGATCGAGAATTCAGGCGCGGGGGCGTGGGTCGAAGCGAGGAACGGATCCAGCCTGGAGACGCGGGTGGAGGGGACGATCGACCTGCTGTTCTGTGACAGCGCGCTGGAGATCCGCGAGCAGGAGGTGCGGCGCTTCCTGCCGCAGATGAATCCGAACGGGCTCATCCTGATGCACGACGCCAGCTCGGCCTACAAGGACGTCCGTGTGGCGGCCTTCCGCCTGGAGCAGGAGGGGCTGGTCTCGATGGTGTTGGTGCCCACGCCGAGAGGCCTGGTCATCGCGCAGAAGCGCGAGGGGCGGAAGTAGGGTCGTCCCTACGGGACTTGGACTCCCTCTATGGCCCGTTGACCCAGCACGGCAGTGCTGGGCTTCTGGTTGGTTCGGCCCTGCGGGCCTTAGTGTCGAATGTATCCGATGAATTGGGTGTGCCAGAGCCAGTGATGGTGCGGCTACACGCCAGATCCTTCGGCGCTAAAGCGCCTCAGGATGACGCCGAGTTCTTGCTTGGCTGCGACACCGCCCGGTGCACCGCCAGAAGTTGGTTCAACAGATCCCGGAGCTTGAAAAGATCCAAGGCGTTGGGGCCGTCGGACTTGGCGGCGGCGGGGTTGTCGTGGACTTCCATGAAGATGCCGTCCACGCCCGCGGCCACGGCTGCGCGTGAGAGCACGGGGATGAACTGCGGCTGTCCTCCGGAGACGGCCTTGCCGTTGGCGCCCGCCGACGGCAGCTGCACGGAGTGGGTGGCGTCGAAGACCACCGGGGCGAAGTCGCGCATGATGGCCAGCGAGCGCATGTCCACCACCAGGTTGTTGTAGCCGAAGGAGGCGCCGCGCTCGGTGACGAAGACGCGGTCGTTGCCGGAGTCGCGCGCCTTCTGCACCGCGTGCTTCATGTCCCACGGCGACAGGAATTGCCCCTTCTTGATGTTGACGGCCTTTCCTGACTTGGCCGCCTCCACGATCATGTCGGTCTGGCGGGAGAGGAAGGCGGGGATCTGGATGATGTCCACGACCTCGGCGACAGCGGCGATGTCCTTGGGCTCGTGCACGTCGGTAAGGACGGGCAGGTTCACCGTCTCCTTCACTTTGCGCAGGACGCGCAGGCCTTCCTTCAGGCCGGGGCCGCGGTAGCTCTGGATGGAGGTGCGGTTGGCCTTGTCGTAGGAGGCCTTGAAGACGTAGGGCAGGCCGAGCGGGCGGCAGACGCCCTTCACGCACTCCGCCATCTTCAGCGCGTGCTCCTCGCTCTCGATGACGCATGGGCCGGCGATGAGGAACAGCCGGCCGGAGCCGATGTGGATGTCGCCGAGCTGGAAGGACCAGTCGAACTTGGTCTTCATTTCACCGCCGAGGACGCCGAGGGCGCCGAGAGGATTATAGAGAATGCGGCGTCATCCTGAGGGCATTCAGGCCCGAACGATCGCGCGGACGAT
>CAYTPH010000327.1:0-2716 GCA_964439635.1 uncultured Terriglobales bacterium | reverse complement strand
CAGACGCCGCTGAACCTCTCTCTGCCGCTGAAGGCCGCGGGAGTGCCCATCATCGGGACGTCGCCGGAATCCATCGACCTGGCGGAGGACCGCAAGCGCTTTGGAGCACTGCTGGAAGAGCTGGACATCCCGCAGCCGCCGGGGGCGACCGCCGCTTCCATCGAGGAGGCGGTGAACGCCGCCAACCGCATCGGCTACCCGGTGCTGCTGCGTCCCAGTTACGTGCTGGGCGGGCGGGCGATGATGATCGTGTACGACGACGAGTCGGTGGTGCGCTACATGAAGGAGGCGGTGGAGTATTCGCAGGAGCGGCCGGTGCTGATCGACCACTTCCTGGAGTCGGCGACCGAGGTGGACGTGGACGCGCTGTCGGACGGCGAGGACGTGGTGATCGCCGGCATCATGCAGCACATCGAGGAGGCGGGCATCCACTCCGGCGACAGCTCGTGCGTGCTGCCGGCGGTGGACATCCCGCAGGAGCAGCTGGCCACCATGCGCGACTACACCTTCCGGCTGGCGCGGGCGCTGAAAGTGGTGGGGCTGATGAATATCCAGTTCGCCATCCAGAACGGCAACGTGTTCGTGCTGGAGGTGAACCCGCGGGCGTCGCGGACGGTGCCGTACGTCTCCAAGGCGACGGGGGTGCCGCTGGCCAAGATCGCGGCGCGGCTGATGACCGGGCGCAAACTGCGCGATTTCCTGCCGGAGCAGGTGGAGCGGACGGCTGACCTGTCGACAGGGAATTGCTACTACGTGAAGTCGCCGGTGTTCCCGTGGTCGAAGTTCCCGGGCGTGGACACGGTTCTGGGGCCGGAGATGAAGTCCACGGGCGAGGTGATGGGCGTGGCCGACAACTTCGGCGAGGCCTTCGCCAAGGCGCAGCTCTCGGCCGGGCAGACACTGCCGCGGCAGGGGACGGTCTTCCTCAGCGTCACCGACATGGACAAGCCGTACGTGGCGCCGGTGGCGCAGCGCTTCGTGGACCTCGGCTTCAAGCTGGTGTGCACCCACGGTACCGCGGCGGTGCTGAACCAGGCGGGCATCGAGTGCTAGCGGGTGTACAAGGTCAAGGAAGGGCGGCCGAACGTGGTGGACCTGATCAAGGGCGACCGCATCCAGTTGGTCATCAACACGCCGCACGGGCCCGACCCGTTCTTCGACGAGAAGGCCATCCGGCGGGCGGCGATCACGCACCGCATTCCCACCATCACCACGCTGGCGGCGGCGCGGGCGGCGGCCGAGGGAATCGCGGCGTTGCAGCGCGGCGAGGTCAACGTGCGGGCCTTGCAGCAACTGCACGCGGAGCGGCTGACGGCTACGAAATAGTTCGCCGCCGAGACCGCCGAGCTTTTTCTTTCCCTTCCAAGAACGTACAATTCTCAGTCATGAAGAAGCGTGTCCTGATCGGGCTGGCAGTGCTGGCGTTTGGCGTTTTGGCGTTCCGGCCGGCGAGCGTGAAGACCTGTATCGAGGGCCTGTGGTGCCCGCGGCCGGCGGCGCCGGCGGTGCGGACTGATTCGCCGCTCCCCCGTCGGCCGGTGAACACCTTCTCCATCGTGGCACGCGATCCGCAGACCGGCGAGATGGGCGTGGCAGTACAGTCGCACTGGTTCTCGGTGGGCTCGATCGTGGCCTGGGCGGAGTCGGACGTGGGCGCGGTGGCGACGCAGTCGCTGGTGGATCCGGCCTACGGGCCGCTGGGACTGGACCTGATGCGCTTAGGCAAGAGCGCGCCAGACGCGGCGCTGGGGCTGTTGAACTCCGATCCCAACAACAACGTGCGCCAGGTGGCGATGGTGGATCCGCAAGGGCGGGTGCTGACCTTCACTGGCTGCAAGGCCATCCGCGATGCCGGCGGGCTGGTGGGTTCGAAGCAGTCGGAAGGAACGATCGGGCCGGGCGGCGCGCCGGGGCAGAAGGCCGAGTGTATGAGCCAGTACCAGATCGGCCGGGAGTACGCGGTGCAGGCCAACTTGATGGCCAATGACAAGGTCTGGCCGGCGATGGCCAAGGCGTACGAGTCCACCAAGGGCGACCTGGTGGAGCGCCTGCTGGCGGCGCTGGATGCGGCGCAGGCGGTGGGCGGGGACATCCGCGGGAAACAGTCGGCGGCCATCGTGATCGTGCGGGCGAAGTCCTCCGGGAAGCCGTGGCAGGACCGCGTCTTCGATCTGCGGGTGGACGACCACCTGGAGCCGCTGAAGGAGCTGCGACGGCTGGTGACCGTACAGCGCGCCTACAACCACATGAATGCCGGCGACCTGGCGGTGGAGCACAAGGACAACGAGGGCGCGCTGCGCGAGTACTCGGCGGCGGAGAAGCTGGCGGCCAGCAACTCGGACATCCCACCCAGCCGCCTGGCGGAGATACAGTACTGGCACGCGGTCGCGCTGGTGAACATGGGGCGGGTGGAGGAGTCGCTGCCGCTATTCGCCAAGGCGTTCAAGACCGAGCCCGGCTGGCGGGAGCTGACGCCGCGCCTGCCCAAGAGCGGGCTGCTGCCGGATGACGCCAAGATCATCCAGAGGATCGTGGCGGCGAAGTAACTTCCTTGCCGCGGATCGACGCGGATGAACGCGGATTCTGAGACAATCTAGGCATGCTTCTACACGGCATTTTCCCGCCCATCACCACGCCGTTCTATCCCGACGGCAAGGTCTACTACCAGAAGCTCGAGCACAATGTTGAGCGGTACTCGCGGACGCCCATCGCGGGC
>CAYTPH010000326.1:2000-2716 GCA_964439635.1 uncultured Terriglobales bacterium | reverse complement strand
CTGCGCCAGCGACTCGCACAGCACGGCCAGATGCTGCCCATCGATCCCCCGAATGCCGCCGCCCGCTCCGTCGGCGGCGTGCTCGCCACCGCCGCCTCCGGGCCGCTCCAGCACGCCTTCGGCACCGTCCGCGAGTTCTGCATCGGCATCGAGTTCGTGACCGGCGACGGCCTCATCGCCAGGGGCGGCGGCCGCGTGGTGAAGAACGTCGCCGGCTACGACCTGATGAAGCTGCTCATCGGCAGCCACGGCACCCTCGGGGTCATCACCGCCGCCAGCTTCAAGGTCTTCCCCCGCCCGCGCCAGACCCGCACCTTCGTCCTCGACTTCCTGCTCTCCACCGGCGCCGTGCAGTTCCGCGACCGCCTGCTGCGATCGCACCTGGCCTTTCTGGCGGCGGAGCTGGTTTCACCCCGCGCCGCCGAGTACATCACCGACAGGGAAGGTCGTCCCATCCTTGTCGCACCGTCGTCGCGCGACCGGGTGGGGACCATCTGGCGTCTGGCGCTGCGCGCCGCCGGCAGCGACGCCGTTCTCGCCCGCTATCGCAGCGAGCTGGGCCACTACATCGTGCAGGAACTCGAAGGTGATGCCGAATCCACTGCCTGGGCCGCCATCGCGGATTGTTCGGAGGCTGTCCTCGCGCGCCACCACAACGCCATGCTGCTGCACGCGAGCGCCCCCATCGAGGCCCTCGGCCTGGTCCTCAAGGCAGC
>CAYTPH010000326.1:0-1990 GCA_964439635.1 uncultured Terriglobales bacterium | reverse complement strand
GAGAGCCGACGGCACGGGCACCGGACCCCGGCCGGTGTCGTCCAGTCGTTCCAGTTCAGCCGGTTCCGACGTGTCGCCGGAAGACGGACCCCGCCCGCTGGGCTGCCCAGCAGCCGAGGAGAGCGGCCTGCAGAACAACTTCCTCCCCGCCGTGGTCGGCCGCTTCTGCGCCGGCTCCACCGTCATTGCTTTCATTCCTCTCGCCGTCGATCCGCCGGCCGCCATCCAGTACGTGAACGCGGTTTCGGCCTTCCGCGGAGCCTTGCCGCGCGACGCTTCCGCTGTCGTTGTCCGCTGCCCGCGCGAGGCCAAGCCTCACTTCAGCGTCTGGGGCGCCAGTCCGACCGACCTCGACGCCATGCGCGCGGTCAAGCGCGCCCTCGATCCCGCGGGCATTCTCAACCGGGGGAGGTTCCTGGTTTGAGCTCCCCCGCGGCAACCCCGACCTGCTCCCACTTCACCACCCCCGACCGTCCCACCTGGGAGCTCTACTCCACCTGCATCCGCTGCGGCCTCTGCCTGAACCACTGTCCCACCTACCGCCTGCTGGGCACGGAGATGGATTCCCCGCGCGGCCGCATCTATCAGGTGCTGCTGGCCGACAGCGGCCGCCTCCCCATCGCCGACTCCTTCGTCACCCACATCGACCGCTGCCTCGGCTGCCGCGCCTGCGAGACCGCCTGCCCCTCCGGCGTCGAGTACGGCCGCATCGTCGAGCGCGCCCGCGCCCAGATCGAAGCCAACTACCGCCGCCCGCTCCTTGCCCGCCTGCTCCGCCGCTACTTCTACGGGCGGGTGCTGCGCGACTACAAAGTCCTGGCCCGTGCCGCACGCATCGTGCGCTGGTACCAGCGCTCCCGCTTGGAGAAGCTTGCGCGGCGCAGCGGCCTGCTGAAGCTCCTCGGCTTGCAGCAGATCGCGGAACTCGCCCCCCGCATCGACGACGACTTCTTCTTCCACGAATTCGGCATGATGTTCCCCGCCATCGGCAAGCGCCGCGGACGAGTCGCTCTGCTCGGCGGCTGTATCGCCAGCGTCGCCTTCTCTGACCTGAACCGCGCCACCATCCGCGTCCTAAGGCAGAACGGGGTGGAGGTGCACATCCCGGAAGAGCAGCGCTGCTGCGGCGCGCTGCACGCCCACGCCGGATTCCGTGAGGAAGCCCGCCGCATGGCCCGCCGCAACGTCGACCTCTTTCTCGCCGGCGGCTTCGACGCTATCCTCACCAACGCCGCCGGCTGCGGCGCCACCCTCAAGGAATACGGCGAGCTGCTGGCGGAAGACGCGGAATACGCGGAGAAAGCCGGGCGGTTCGCGCGCCAGGTCCGCGATGTCACCGAGTACCTGGCGGAGATCGGCCTGCGCCCGCCCCGCTTCCCCCTGGACACCCGCGTCACTTATCAGGATCCGTGCCACCTGGCGCACGGCCAGAAGATTCGGTCCGCCCCCCGCGACCTTCTGCGCCTGGCCGGCGCCGAGTTGGTCGAGATGTCCCGCGCCGACCACTGCTGCGGCAGCGCCGGCACCTACAACCTCACCCAGAACGAGATCTCCATGCAGTTGCTGGATCGCAAGATGGACGACATCGCCGCCACCGGTGCTCCGGTCATCGCCACCGCCAACGTCGGCTGCATGCTGCAACTCCGCGCCGGCGTCGCCCGCCGCGCCCTCCCCATGGAGGTCCGCCACGTCATCGAGCTCCTCGACGGCACCTACTGAGAGCAGACTTTGGACGATGTAGCCCGCGCGCCCTTGCGCGGACTCCCGCCATCACTTGCTTTCGGGGCACGCCTTCAGGCGTGCCGTTACGCCCCTTCTACTCTTGTCATCCCGAGGAGCGCGACCCGAGCCGAAGGCGAGGGAGCACGACGAGGGACCTGCTTTCTAACCCGGGGGCCAGCGCATCGAACGCCCGCCGATTAGATGCAAGTGCAAGTGGAACACCGATTGCCCCGAGCGCGGCCCGACGTTGTACACCGTGCGGTAGCCG
>CAYTPH010000325.1:0-2759 GCA_964439635.1 uncultured Terriglobales bacterium | reverse complement strand
CACCATCTCACCGGGTGCTTCGTCGGTGCCGGCGAACAGCGAGCCGATCATGACCGAGCCGGCGCCGGCGGCCAGCGCCTTGGTGATGTCGCCGGAGAACTTGATGCCGCCGTCGGCGATGACCGGGACGCCCGCGTCCTTGCAGGCGCGGTAGGCCTCGGCGATGGCGGTGATCTGGGGCACGCCCGCGCCGGTGACGATGCGGGTGGTGCAGATGGAGCCCGGCCCGATGCCCACCTTCACCGCGTCCACCCCGGCGCGCGCCAGCTCGCAGGCGCCGTCGACGGTGCCGACGGTGCCGGCGATCAGCTCCACCTCCGGCAGCTTCGACTTGATCAGCTTCACCGCCTCGATCACGCGGCTGGAGTGGCCGTGGGCGCTGTCGATGGCCAGCAGGTCGGCCTTGGCCTTGACCAGCTCCTGAGCGCGTTCGAAGAAGTCGCCGGTGGCGCCCACCGCTCCGCCCACCCGCAGCCGCCCCTGCCCGTCCTTGGCGGCGCTGGGGTACTTGAGCTTCTTCTGGATGTCCTTGACGGTGATCAGGCCCTTGAGGGTGTAGTTCTTGTCCACCACCAGCAGCTTCTCCACGCGATGCTGGTGCAGGATCTTCTCCGCCTCCTCCAGCGTGGTGCCCACCGGCACGGTGATGAGGTTCTCCTTGGTCATCACCTTGGAGATGGGGATGTCGGTGCGGGTCTCGAAGCGCAGGTCGCGGTTGGTGAGAATGCCCACCAGCTTCTTGTTCTTGGTGATGGGGACGCCGGAGATGCGGTACTTGCGCATGACTTCCAGGGCGTCGGAGATGCGGTCGTCGGGCGACATGGTGATGGGATCCACGATCATGCCGCTCTCCGAGCGCTTCACTTTGTCCACCTCGGCGGCCTGCTCCTCGATGGAGAGGTTGCGGTGGATGATGCCGACGCCGCCCTGCTGCGCCAGGGCGATGGCCAGGCGTGACTCGGTCACCGTGTCCATGGCAGCGCTGATGACCGGGATATTCAGGGTGATGTTGCGCGACAGCCGGGTGCGGGTGTCCACGGTGGCGGGCACCACGTCGGAGCGGCCGGGCAGGAGGAGGACGTCGTCGAAGGTGAGGGCTTCCGGGACGGGGAAGTGGATCATGCGCTCTCTCGGGAGAAGATGGACTTATTGTACCCGACGCCTTGCCCGCGCCGCCCCCGCCCCCGGCCGGTGGAGCGAAGGCGTATAATCCGCCACGACGTTGTTCCGTTCGGCGTTCGACCAGCCGATGAGCCAGGCCTCCGTGGTCCCCGGGATGGTTTGTCATTTGACGCGCCGGGGCGTATAGTAAAGGTGCGGCTGTTCGCTCCTGCAGGCGTGTGGCTGTCCGTTGCAGGGCACCCATTTCGTGGCGAAGCACACCGGTGGGCGAGAGCCCACTTTTTGTTTGGCATGCCAGGGCTGGAGCACATTCGCGGGATCGTGGACCGGGTCGCCGCCTCCTACGGGCTGGAGGTGGTGGAGGTGGAACTCCGCGGCCAGGGCGGGAAGGCGCGCATGCTGCGCATCTTCATCGACAAGCCGGCGGGGGTGACGCACCACGATTGCGAGCTGGTCAGCCGCGAGGTCGGGACCATCCTCGACGTGGAGGACGCGGTGCCGGGCGGGACCTACACCCTGGAGGTATCGTCGCCGGGTCTGGACCGCAAGCTGTCGAAGCCCGCGGATTACCAGCGCTTCACCGGCAGCCGGGTGAAGCTGCAGACGCACGAGCCCATCGAGGGCAACCGGTTCTTCGAGGGCAGGCTGGAGAGTTTTGCCGACGGCCGGCTGACGCTGGAGCTCAGCCCGCCGCGCCAGAAGAAGCAGCCCAAAGGGGCAGCGCCCGGGGAAGCGCGCCGGGTGGAGATCGAGTTGGCCAACGTGGAGAAGGCCAACCTGGTGCCGGAGTTCTAGGCCGGGTGCGGCGCAAGCCGCGGCCGGAGGTGGAGAGCAGCACAGCGGGAAACAGGTTCAACTATGGCCAGTTTGCTTTACCAGACCATCGAAGGGCTCAGCCGGGAGCGGGGCATCGACCCGCAGATCGTAGTCAGCGCGGTGGAGGACGCCATCGTCGTCGCCACCCGCAAGTACTACAAGTCGCAGGAGAACCTGCGCGCCGAGCTGGACAAGGAGTCGGGCGCCATCACCGCCTCCGCGGTGAAGACGGTGGTCGAGTCCCCCGAACAGATCGAGGACCCGAACCTGCAGATCACCCTGGACGACGCCCGCAAGGCCGATGCCAACGCCGAGGTCGGCGGCGAGGTCCGCTTCTACAAGCCCACCGACGTGCTGGGCCGCATCGCCGCCCAACTGGCGAAGCAGGTGATCTTCCAGAAGGTCCGCGAGGCCGAGCGCGACACGGTCTACAACGAATACATCGGGCGGGTGAACGAGATCGTCACCGCCACGGTGAAGCGCGTCGAGGGCCCGGACGTGATCTTCGAGCTGGGCAAGACCGAGGCGCGCATGCCGCGCAAGGAGCAGTCGCGGCTGGAGTCGTTCGCCGTGGGCGAGCGCGTGCGCGTGGTCATCGCCCGGGTGGAGAAGGCCGCCAAGGGGCCCGCGGTGGTGGTCTCCCGCGCCGCCCCGGAGCTGGTCTCGCATCTCTTCCAGACCGAGGTGCCGGAGATCTACGACGGCACGGTGGTCATCCGCGCCATCGCCCGCGAAGCCGGGGAGCGCACCAAGATCGCGGTCATGTCCAAGGACAAGGACGTGGACTCGGTGGGCGCCTGCGTCGGCATGAAGGGCATGCG
>CAYTPH010000324.1:237-2759 GCA_964439635.1 uncultured Terriglobales bacterium | reverse complement strand
GCTGGCGGTCGGCGCGCAGGTCCTCGTCGCGGAAGCAGCGCACGATCTGGAAGTAGCGGTCGAAGCCGGAGATCATCAGGATCTGCTTGAACAGTTGCGGCGACTGCGGCAGGGCGTAGAACGAGCCCGGGTGGACGCGGCTGGGGACCAGGTAGTCGCGCGCGCCCTCCGGCGTGGAGCGGGTCATGAACGGCGTCTCGATCTCGAAGAAGCCTACCGACGACAGGTGATTGCGGATGGCCAGCGCCACCCGGTGCCGCAGCTCGATGTTGCGCTGCAGCGGCTCGCGCCGCAGGTCCAGGTAGCGGTACTTGAGGCGCACCTCTTCGTTGGGCAGCGCCTGGTCGGCGGGCGAGACGGGCGGCGTCTTGGATTCGTTCAGCAGGCGCAGTTCGTCGCAGACGACTTCCACCTCGCCGGTGGGCATCTTGCGGTTGATCTCGCTGCCCTCGCGCAGGCGGACGGTGCCCAGCACCGCCACCACGTACTCGGCGCGCAGGCCCGAGGCCTTCTCGTGCAGGGCCGGGTTCGCCTCCTTGTCGAGCGCCACCTGGGTGATGCCGGTGCGGTCGCGGAGTTGGAGGAAGATCAGGTTGCCGAGGTCGCGGCGGCGGTGCACCCAGCCCATGAGCACGACCTTGCGGCCGGCGTCGGACGCGCGCAGTTCACCGCACTTGTGGGTACGTCGCAGGTCTCCGAGGAAATCGAGCAAGAGAGCGCCTTCGTAGGTCGGGAATCCCCGCGTGAGCGGAAACAAGGATTATAAGGGCGGCGCCCTACTTCTGCTGCAGCCGCGCTGCCAGCTCGGCGCGGGGGACGGTGACCTGCTCGCCGGTGGCCAGGTTCTTCAGCGCGAAGGCGCCGGCCTTGACCTCGTTCTCGCCGACGATGATCACGTAGCGCGCGCCGGTCTTGCTGGCGGTCTCGATGGACTTCTTCAGGCGGAAGCTCTCGTCGCCCAGGTCGATGATGAGGTCGTGCCGCCGCAACTCGCGTGCCAGCCTGGCTGCCTCCAGGTCCATGCCCGCGCCCAGCGGCGCGATATAGGCGTCGGCCTTGTGCTGCACGGCTTCGGCGGTCTCCGCCAGCGCCAGCACCAGCCGGTCCTCGCCGATGGCGAACCCGATGCCCGGCGCCATGGGCCCGCCCAGAGACTCGCTCAGCCCGTCGTAGCGGCCGCCGCCCAGGATGGCGTTCTGCGCCCCCAGCGCCCCATGCGTGAATTCGAACGCCGTCCGCGTGTAGTAATCCAGGCCGCGGACGAGGCGGGAGTTGAGGGTGAAGGGGACGCCGACGGCGGTCAGGATCTGCTGCACGGCGGCGAAGTGCCGGCGGCAGGGCTCGTCGAGGTGGTCGGCCATGCGCGGCAGCTTCTCGATGATGGGCTGGTCCTCGGGGACCTTGCAGTCGAGGACGCGCACTGGGTTAGTCTGGGCGCGGCGTTGGCAGTCGGCACACATCCGGCCGGCGACCGGCTGCAACGCCCGGCGGAGCGCCTCGTTGTAGCGGGCGCGGTCCTCGGCGCAGCCGACCGAGTTCAGTTCGAGCGTCCAGCCGGCGATGCCCAGGCGGTCGAGCAGCGTGGCCAGCATCTCCAGGACCTCGGCGTCCACGGCGGGCGACTCGGAGCCGGCGCTGGGCTGGCCGATGATCTCGGCGCCGATCTGATAAAACTGGCGGTAGCGGCCCTTCTGCGGGCGCTCGCGGCGGAACTGCGGCCCGATGTAGTACAGCGTCTGCAGCCCCGGGCGCTCCCACAGCGTGTGCTCGAGGTAGGCGCGCACCACGCCGGCGGTGTTCTCCGGGCGCAGCGCCAGCCACTGTCCCTTCTCGGACTGGGCGCGGGCGCGGTCCTCCCAGGCGAACATTTCTTTCGAGACGATGTCGGTATCTTCGCCGACGGAACGCTGGAAGAGCTGAAGGTCCTCGAGGATGGGGGTGCGGATCTCGTGGAAGTTGTAGGCGCGGAAGACGTCGCGGGCGGCGGCCTCGACGAAGTTCCACAGCGCCGTGTCCGGCGGGAGCAGGTCGCGCGTGCCTCGGACGGCTTTGATCACAGTTGCCAGTTCCCAGTTGCCGGTTGCCAGTTAAGTCGCGAGCTGCGAGTCGCGAGTCGCGAGCGTGTCATCGACCGGAGTCCGCCTTTCGCTCCCGGAGGTACGTCTCTTTGTAATCGAGATAATTCTTGGCATAGCGCAGAATCGTCTGCTGTGCCTCGCCATCCAGTTTCTTGCGAAACTTGCCGGGGACGCCCATCCACAGCGAGCCGGGCTCCACCACCGTGCCTTCGGGGATGACGGTGCCGGCGGCGATGATGCTTCCCTTGCCCACGCGCGCCCCGTTCAGGATGACCGAGCCCATGCCGATCAGGCAGCGGTCTTCGATCACGCAGCCGTGCAGCGTGACCGAGTGGCCGACGGTGACCCAGTCGCCCAGGATGACCGGCCACTGGTTCAGCATGCCGTGCAGCACGGAGCAATCCTGGATGTTGGTGTTGGCGCCGATCTTGATGGAGTTCACGT
>CAYTPH010000324.1:0-227 GCA_964439635.1 uncultured Terriglobales bacterium | reverse complement strand
CGCCGACGCCGGGCACCTCGATCAGCACCATTTCCGAGGCGTGTTCGGCCAGGGTGACGTCGCCAATGAGCTGGGCAGACTCGTCCACGTAGCAGGAGGCGGCGATGACCGGGCTGATGCCTTTGTAGGAACGGATCATGGCGTGACGAGGAAAACGTAGAAGTTACCATGCGGCTCGCGCGGGCAGCAACGCGACCGCCGCCGTCCCTGTTCGGGACGGCGGCGGA
>CAYTPH010000323.1:0-2768 GCA_964439635.1 uncultured Terriglobales bacterium | reverse complement strand
GCGGCGTTCATCAGCTCCTGCCTGACGCCGCTGGTGATCGTGGCGTCGTTGCTGCTGGGGCTGTTCGCGGTGTGGCAGACGCCGCGCGAGGAGGAGCCGCAGATTGTCGTCCCCATGCTGGACCTCTTCGTGGGCATGCCGGGAGCGTCGGCGAAGGAAGTGGAGCAGCGCGTCACCATCCCCATGGAGAAGCTGCTGCGCGAGGTGCCCGGCGTCGAGTACCTCTACTCCACCAGCTCGCCGGGCGGGGCGATGGTGATCGTCCGCTTTTACGTGGGGATCAAGGAAGAAGACGCCATCCTGCGCACCTACAACAAGCTCTACTCCAACTTCGACAAGATCCCGCCGGGAGTGTCGCAGCCGCTGATCAAAGCGCGGTCGATCGACGATGTGCCCATCCTGGCGCTGACCTTCTGGGGCAAGGGGTACGACGGCTTCGAGTTGCGGCGGATCGCGGGCGAGGTGGAGCAGACGGTCAAGCAGGTGGACGACGTGGCCGAGACCACGTTGCTGGGCGGCCAGCGCCGCAAGCTGCTGGTGACGCTCGACCCGCAGCGCATGGCCACGTACCGCACCAGCCCGGCGCAGATCGCGGGGGCGCTGCAGGCGTCGAACCGGCGGACGGCAGCCGGATCGTTCGCCAAGGGGAACGAGGAGGTCGCGGTCGAGTCAGGTCAGTTCATCCAGTCGGTGGAGGACGCGCGGCGGATGGTGGTGGGCGTCGCCAACGGCCGGCCGGTATACCTGGGCGACGTGGCCGAAGTAAAGGACGGGCCGGAGGAGCCGCGAGACTACGTCCTGTTCGGCAAGGGCGGCGCGGGAGGCGCCGCGCAGGGCGAGGACTTCCCTGCGGTGACGCTGACCGTCGCCAAGCGCAAAGGCACGAACGCCACCGACGTGGCGCATGCGGTGCTGGCCAAGGTGGATGGGCTGAAAGGTTACGCCATCCCGCGGGACGTCGAGGTCACCATCACCCGCAACTACGGCGAGACCGCCAAGCACAAGTCCGACGAACTGCTGAAGCACCTGCTGATCGCGACCTTCTCGGTGACGCTGCTGGTGGCGCTGGCACTGGGCTGGCGCGAGGGCGGCGTGGTGCTGCTGGCGGTGCCGGTCACGCTGGCGCTCACCCTGGCCATCTTCTACCTGTACGGCTACACCCTGAACCGGGTGACGCTGTTCGCACTCATCTTCTCCATCGGCATCCTGGTGGACGACGCCATCGTGGTGGTGGAGAACATCGTGCGGCACTTCCGCCTGCCGGAGAACCGCGAGAGGAAGTGGAGCGAGGTGGCGGTGGAGGCGGTGGACGAGGTCGGCAACCCCACCATCCTGGCCACCTTTGCGGTGATCGCCGCCATCCTGCCGATGGCGTTCGTGCGCGGGCTGATGGGACCGTACATGCGGCCCATCCCGGTGGGGGCGAGCGCGGCGATGATGTTCTCGCTGATCATCGCCTTCGTGGTGTCGCCGTGGGCGGCGCTGAGGTTGATCGGCAGCCATCTAGGGCACTCGGCCGACACGGCCGGGCCACATACGAACGGCGAGAGCGAAGGGTGGACCACCAGGCTCTACCGCCGGATGATGGGGCCGCTGATCGCCGACGCCAAGCGGCGGCGGTGGTTCCTGGTTGGCGTGGCCGGGTTGCTGCTGCTGGCCTGCCTGCTGGTGCCGCTCAAGCTGGTGCGGGTGAAGATGCTCCCGTTCGACAACAAGAGCGAGTTCCAGGTGGTAGTGGACATGCCCGAGGGCACGCCGCTGGAGAAGACCACGGCGGTGGCGCAGGAGATCGGTTACTTCCTGCGGACGCAGCCCGAGGTAGTGGACTACCAGGTGTACGCGGGCACGTCCGGGCCTTACAACTTCAACGGGTTGGTGCGGCACTATTTCCTGCGGCGCGGGCCGAACATGGCCGACATCCAGGTGAACCTGCTGCCGGCAGACGAACGCTCCACGCAGAGCCACGAGATCGCCAAGCAGATGCGCGGGCCCATCCAGGAGATCGCGCAGCGCTGGGGCGCGCGGGTGAAGGTGAGCGAAGTGCCGCCGGGGCCGCCGGTGCTGTCCACCCTGGTCGCGGAGATCTATGGGCCTGACTACGAGCGGCAGATCGAGCTGGCGAAGCAGGTGCGCGACATCTTCGATTCCACCCCGGGCGTGGTGGACGTGGACTGGTACGTCGAGGACCCGCAGAAGAAGCTAGATTTCGCCGTCCAGCAGGACAAGGCGGCGCTGCGCGGGATCTCGCCGGGCGACGTGTCGCAGACGCTGGCCATCGCGCTGGGCGGGCAGGACGTGGGGCTGATGCACGTGGCCGGCGAGCGCGAAGACCTGCCCATCCACGTGCGGCTGAGCCGGCAGAGCCGGTCGAGCGAGCAGGCGCTGCGTGGGCTCTACCTGCCGGGCTCGAACAACGCGATGGTGCCGCTGGGCGAGATCGCCAACGTCGGGCAGACCACCATCGACAAGAACATCTACCGCAAGAACATGCGGCCGGTGGTGTACGTGATCGGCGACGTGGCCGGCCAGGCCGAAAGTCCCGTGTACGCCATCATGCAGTTGAACGACAAGATCGACCAGATCAAGCTGCCCGAGGGCTACCAGGTGGAGAAGTTCTCCGCCGTCCCGCCGCCGTACACCGACCGCTTCGCCATGAAGTGGGACGGCGAGTGGCACATCACCTACGAGGTGTTCCGCGACCAGGGACTGGCGATCGCGGCGGAGCTGATCCTCATCTACGTGCAGGTGGTGGGCTGGTTCGAGAGCTT
>CAYTPH010000322.1:0-2776 GCA_964439635.1 uncultured Terriglobales bacterium | reverse complement strand
CGGCGCCGCGCTCCGCCCCCGCCGGCATGGACGCCGCCAAGCTCCGCCTGGAGATCATGCGACTGGAAGGCCTGGTGAAGAAGCTCCAGTCCGAGCTCGAGGCCGAGCGCGAGTACTCGCGCGCCCTGGAGGCGCACATCAAGACACTCCAAGAATCTGAGTGACAAGTTTCGCGCCGCGGTTAGGTGGAAGCGGCGCAAGGGAGGCGCACTGACTTGGTCGGCGCGCCTTTTCTATTGCTTCCAGAAAGAAATTGACCCGAGCAGCTGCCGGTTATACATTCCCGCAAAATCTTGCTGGCTGGTTCGCGGAACGTGGTGCGGATGCAGTCGAAGGAGCTTCGCGAATGCCATCACTCGTCCATCCCAAGGAAACCATCTACTTCGCCATCTCGCTGATGGTCAGCCTGCTGCTCTACGCCGGCGTGCTTCTGTGGGCGGTCAAGTCCCTCGAGAGCATCGCCGTGATGTTGTTCTACGTCCTTCTCTTCGCGATGCTCAGCTTCATCGTGAAGGGCCTGTTCCTCGGCTACGTGCGCGGGAACGGGATACGGGTCTCCCCCACCCAGTTCCCGGAGGTCTACAAGGCGGCGCAGCGGCTGGCCGGCGCCATGGAACTCGACCCGCTGCCCGCCATGTACGTCCTGCAATCCGGGGGAGTGCTGAACGCCTTCGCCACCAGGTTCCTGGGGCGGAACTTCGTCATCCTGAATTCCGCCGTCCTGGAGGTGGCTCTGGAAAAGGGTGAAGCCGAGGTGGATTTCGTGCTCTGCCACGAGCTGGCGCACATCAAGCGCAAGCACATGACCTGGCGCACCCTGCTGTTCCCGTCGGCCATGATCCCGCTGCTCTCGGCGGCGTACTCCCGCGGCTGCGAATACACCTGCGACCGCTTCGGCGCCCATTACGTCCCCCAGGGCGCCGCCGGCGGCCTGGCCGTGCTCGCGGCCGGAGGCCGCCTCTTCCGCATCATCAACCTGCAGGAGTTCAGCGACCAGTCGCGCACCGAGCGCGGCCTCTGGGTCTGGTACGCCGAGATCCTGGCCAGCCATCCCCACCTGACCAAGCGGCTGCGCGCGGTGCAGGAGTTCCGGGCCGGGCAGGGTGCGGTCGCGGGAGCAGTTGCTGCCAGCTGAGGATGAGAACGACATCGGCGCGTCGCACCTCGGCGCGCCTTTTCTGTTTCACCGCCGAGGGCGCCAAGACCGCCGAGGAAACCCTTGGCCACGGATTCTCACGGCTCTTTACGAATCGCCACGGATTGGGGCCAACGTGGTCCGTGTCCATCCCTAACAATCCGTGAAATCCGTGGCCGCTCTTTGGCGTTCTCGGCGGTCTCGGCGGTGAAAGGGTTACGCAAAGAGGAATTCTTTGGTCCGCAGGTCGCGGATGGTGTCGCGCAGTTTGGCCGCCTTCTCGAACTCGAACTTCTTGGCTGCCTCGCGCATGTCTTGCTCCAGCTGGCCGACATAGGTATCCAGCTCGGCCTGCGACTTGAACTCCGGCATGCCCTCGGTCGCCGAAGTCACGTCCACGTAGTCGGCCTCCACGATGGCCGCCAGCGACATCTCCAGCGGCCGCACGATCGACTCCGGCGTGATGCCGTGCTCCTGGTTGTAGGCCTCCTGGATGGCCCGCCGCCGGTTGGTCTCGTCCAGCGCCTTTTGCATGGAGTCGGTCATGCGGTCGGCATAGAGGATGGCCTTGCCGTTCAGGTTACGGGCGCAGCGCCCCATGGTCTGGATCAGCGACCCGGAGGAGCGCAGGAAGCCCTCCTTGTCGGCGTCGAGGATGGCCACCAGCGACACCTCCGGCAGGTCCAGGCCCTCGCGCAGCAGGTTGATGCCGATGAGCACGTCGAACTCGCCCTTGCGCAGGTCGCGCAGGATCTTGATGCGCTCCAGCGTCTCGATCTCCGAGTGCATATAGCGGCAGCGGACGCCCACCTCGGCGTAGTACTCGGCCAGGTCCTCGGCCATGCGCTTGGTGAGCGTGGTCACCAGCACGCGCTCCCCGCGCCCGGTGCGCTCGCGGATCTCCGCCAGCAGGTCGTCGATCTGCCCCTTCACCGGACGCACCTCGGTCTGCGGGTCCACCAGGCCGGTCGGTCGGATGATCTGCTCGGTCACCACTCCCGCCGACTTGGTCAGCTCGTACGGCCCCGGCGTGGCCGAGACGTAGATCGCCTGGTTCATGCGGTGCTCGAATTCCTCGAAGGTCAGCGGGCGGTTGTCCAGCGCCGAGGGCAGGCGGAAGCCGTACTCCACCAGCGTCTCCTTGCGCGAGCGGTCACCGTGGTACATGCCGTGCAGCTGCGGGACGGTCTGGTGGGATTCGTCGATCACCAGCAGGTAATCGCGCGGGACGTAGTCCAGCAGCGTGGGCGGCGCCTCGCCCGGCAGTCGCCCGGAGAAGTGCCGGCTGTAGTTCTCGATGCCGTGGCAGTAGCCGACCTCCTTGATCATCTCCAGGTCGAACCGGGTGCGCTGGTGGATGCGCTGCGACTCCACCAGGCGGCCCTGCTTCTCCAGCTCCGCCTCCCACCACGCCAGCTCCGCCAGGATGGAGTCCACCGCCTTGTTCTTGGTCTCCTTGCTCATCACATAGTGCGTCTTGGGGTAGATCGGCAGGCGGACGTACTTCTGCTTGACGGTGCCGAACAGCGGGTCGATCTGCGACAACGACTCCACCTGGTCGCCCCACAGCTCGATGCGGTAGGCATTGTCGTCGTAGGTGGGGAAGACCTCGATCACGTCGCCGCGCACGCGGAAGGTGCC
>CAYTPH010000321.1:0-2794 GCA_964439635.1 uncultured Terriglobales bacterium | reverse complement strand
ACTCCCACTTGCGGCCGGGGAGCGAGATCGGAGAAGCCGCGCATGTCGGCAACTTCGTGGAGACCAAGAAGACGCGCCTGGGCAAGGGTGCCAAGGCCAACCACCTCACCTACCTGGGCGACGCCCTCATCGGCGACGGGGTGAACGTCGGCGCCGGCACCATCACCTGCAACTACGACGGGGTGGAGAAGCACGCCACGATCATCGACGATGGCGCCTTCATCGGCAGCGACGCCACCCTGGTGGCTCCCCTGCGCATCGGGCGCGGTGCTTACATCGGCGCCGGGTCGTGCATCACCGACGACGTCCCCGCCGACGCGCTGGCCATCGGCCGTGGCCGCCAGGTAGTCAAGCACGACTGGGCCCGCCAGCGCCGCGCAGCCCAGGCCCTGAAGAACAGCGGCTAGCCGCCCACCAGCTCTCCGCCCGCCCGAATCCTCCGAGCAGCCACGGCATGACCAGCCTCGACGACGACACCTGCCAGAACGTCCGAGGCGTTATCCGCCGACGAGCTGCGTAGAAGGCTAATGGCTAAGAGCTTGAAGGAGGGTGTGGGCGCCCTCTCACCGGCGCCCACTCGGTTGCGGGTACTGCTGTGTGGTTGTCGTATTAGACGACGCTGCGGGAGAAAAGTTCCGCGGCTCGTCCCAGATTTTCGACCACAAGAAAAGCCCCTCTTGCGAGGGGCGGGAGGTGTTCAGGAGAGAGGAGATACTGCCAAAACCTAATCGTGCATGGCGGCCAGCAGCTCGCGCATGCGGAGGCGGGCCTGGTGCAGGCCGCTGCGGGACTCTTCCTGGCTGATGCCCAGGGTGCGCGCAATGCGCTCGTGCCCGTAGCTCTCCACGTCGTGCATCAGGAAGATCAGCCGTTCGGTGGCGGGCACCTGCACCACCGCCCGCTCCAAGTGGACACGCAGCGTGTTGCTGCGCACGTTCTTGACCTCGCTCGCGGCCGAGCACTCCAGCGTCAGCGGCCCCACCGGCATCCATTCACGCAGCTCGGTCAGCAGCGCCCGGTCGATGCTCTCGCTGCAGGGCTCGGGACTGGCCGCAAAGGCGCGGCAGAAGGTGTGGACCATCAGTTCCTGGGCGGCGACTTCGTTGTCCGTCATCCAGAAGGCCAGCGCGTACACGCGATGGCGGTTCTCTTCGTAAACCCGCTTGTAAGCCTCCGCTCGCGCCTCGACCGTCGCCGGTAGGTACGCCGCCAACAGGTTCACGTCCTGGATAGTGGTCATCTTCAAGGACCTCTTTCTTCGAATCGCGTTCAGGCTTTCCGCCCGGGTACCGCCCTGGGTGCATTTGTCCCGCCACTCCAACAGCACCGTTTTGCTCTCGCAAGCTACTGAAGAATCGGCCACCTGGGACCGCGCTGCCACCCTCGCTCACCGCCATCTCCCTGCCCAGGCCCTAGATTCGACACGCCTTGCCGTCACAAATCGTTACCTCTCAACGACTAAGCCCGGTCAGCGGGGGTTGCGCCCCGGCGGTGATATCCACAGTTCCCGCAGGTCCTCCCTCCGCCACAAGGTGGCATCCGGATACCCACAATTTCCGCGGGGTAAGTAAAAAGTACTTGGGGTAGGAGACTTCGTTCGGCGGGAGCCTACTGCGCGGAGACGGAGGCAGCTTTGCTCATCACCCGGCGCACTCGCGCCACCAGCTCATCCACCTGGAAGGGCTTGGCGATCCAGGACGCGCCGGTGCGCTCCAGGAAGCGCTTCACCTCAGCATCATTCGGGTTGGAGACGGCCAGCACGAAGCCACCCAGCAGCTCCGGCCGGTGCTCGCTGATCCACTGGTGGAGGTCCATACCGCTGGCGCCGCCCGCCATCTTGCCGTCGGCGATGATGGCGTCGAACTGCGTCCGCTCCAGCTGTTGCTGCGCCGCCTCGACTGAACCTGCGGTCGTTACCTCGGCGCCTGCTTTCATCAGCGCCTCGCGCTCGAATCCCAGCACCGCCTCCTCGTCGTCCACCACCAGGATGCGCCCGTGCACCGCCGCCGGCTCGCGCCGCGCCGGCTCGGTGTGGGACACCAGACCGGTGCCCGGCGGAAGCGCCACGATGAACACCGCGCCGCCCTGGGGATGGTTGTGCGCCCGGATCTCCCCTCCGTGTTCCTTCACGATGCCGTAGCAGATGCTCAGCCCCAGCCCGGTGCCCTTGCCCACGCTCTTGGTGGTGTAGAAGGGATCGAAGATGCGCTTCACATCGCGGATCCCGGGGCCGGTATCGCGGACCTCGGCGCACACCTGCCCCGCCTCCTGGTAGGCGCGCACCTCCAGGCGTCCGCGCTGCCCCTTCTCCAGCATGGCGTCCACGGCGTTGTTGATGATGTTCAGGAACACCTGCTCCAGCTGGTGCGGATCGGCCACCACTTCCGGCAGCCCGGCGGCGTACTGCTTCTGGACCTCGATGTTGTTCAGCCTCAGGTCGTAGTCGCGCAGCGCCAGCGTCTCCTCCAGCACCTTGTCGAGCTCCACCGCCTGCTTGGCCGGCTTGCGCTGCCGCGAGAACGACAGCAGGTTCTGCACGATCTTGTGGGTGCGCTGCGCCTGCTTGTACACCTTCTGCACGAAGTCGCGAGACCGCTCGTTCAGCGACTCGCCCTCCAGCAGCTGCGCATACCCCAGGATGGCGGTCAGCGGGTTGTGCAGCTCGTGGGCGACGCCGGAGATCAGCTGCCCTACCGCCGACATCTTCTCGCTCTGCAGCAGTTGCTCCTGGGTACGCGTCAGGTCCTCGTAGGCGCGGCGGGTCTCCTCGTACAGGCGCACCTTCTCGATGGTG
>CAYTPH010000320.1:0-2814 GCA_964439635.1 uncultured Terriglobales bacterium | reverse complement strand
CCGCTGTCGCTCGACCGCACCCTCATCCTGGTGAAGAACGCCGCCGAGGCCCGCCGCCTCCGCCTGGAGAACCGCGACCTGAAGAAGGTGGCGCAGCCGCGCGCCGAGATCATCGGCGACAGCATCCCCATGAAGGCCCTGCGCCAGCAGATCGCTCTCATGGCCCCCACCAACGGACGCGTCCTCATTTACGGCGAATCCGGCACCGGCAAGGAACTGGTCGCCCTCGCCATCCACAACGCCAGCCAGCGCAAGGACGCGCTGTTCGTCGAGGTGAACTGCGCCGCCATCCCCGAGGACCTGATCGAGAGCGAGCTCTTCGGCCACCGCCAGGGCTCCTTCGCCGGCGCCACTGCCGACAAGGAAGGCAAGTTCCTGAAGGCCGACGCCGGCACCCTCTTCCTCGACGAGGTCGGCGACATGAGTCTGAAGACCCAGTCCAAGGTGCTGCGCACCCTCGACGAGGGCCGCTTCACTCCCGTCGGCGGCGACCAGGCCGTCAGCGTGGACGCTCGCGTCGTCGCCTCCACCAACAAGGACCTGGAAGAAGAGATCTTGAAGGGAAACTTTCGCGAGGACCTGTTCTACCGCCTGAATGTGATCCCCTTCTTCGTGCCGCCGCTGCGCGAGCGCAAGGAAGACATCCCGCTCATGGCGCGCCACTTCCTCAAGGATTTCTCATCCGCCTACAGCCGCCGCCCCAAGGAGATGGCCGACGACGCCATCGACACCCTCATGCGCTACTCCTGGCCGGGCAACGTGCGCGAGCTGCGCAACGTCATCGAGCGCATCGTCATCATGAACCCCACCGCCGCCAGGCTGGAGCGCAAGCACCTGCCGCCGCTGGTCTACCGCGACGGCAGCCGCCGCGCCCGCCCCGAGTTCTCCACCCTGCACCAGGCCCGCGAAGCCTACGAGCGCGACTACATCCTCAAGAAGCTCGACGAGAACCACGGCAACGTGTCGCGAACGGCAGAAGTCCTCGGCTTAGAGCGCTCGCACCTGTACCGCAAGATGAAAGCGCTGGGGATCGCGGCAAAAGAATAACCACAAAGGACACATAGCAAATCACGAAGGTCACGAAGGAAACCTCTGCGACCCTTGTGCGACCTTCGTGTCCGTTGTGGTTAGGTTTTGTCTTGCTCGCGCGTGGCCAGATCCTCTAGCTGCCTACGCCAGTCCAGCGAATCCAGGAACCCCCGGGAATCGCGCCAGCCCGGCTGCACCTTCACGAACAGCTCCAGGAAGACCTTGGTGCGCAGGATGCGCTCCATCTCCAGGCGCGCCGAGGTGCCGATCTTCTTCAGCATCGACCCGCCCTTGCCGATCACGATCTTCTTCTGCCCGTCGCGCTCCACGTAGATGACGGCCGCGATGCGCGTCAGCTTCGCCTCTTCTTCAAAACGCTCGACCACCACCGTGGAGGCGTACGGCACCTCCTGCCCGGTCTCGATCAACACCTTCTCGCGCACGATCTCCGCCGCCAGGAAGCGCTCCGGCTGGTCGGTGAACTGGTCTTTGGGGAAGTAGCGCGGGCCTTCCGGCAGGTTGCGCACCACCAGGTCCAGCAGCTCGTCCAGGCCTTGCCGCTTGGCCGCCGAGATGGGCACGATCTCCTTGAAGTCGTGCCGCTGGCTGTACTCCGCGATCATGGGCAGCAGCTTCGACTTCTCGATCAGGTCGATCTTGTTCAGCAGCAGGAAGACCGGCCCGCCGGCTTGTTTCACCAGGTCGAGGGTGAACTGGTCGCCGCCGCCGAACCTCTGGGTGGCGTCCACGATCAGCAGCACGAGGTCACGGCTGGCGAGGGCGTCGTGCACCTCCTGCATCATCTTGCGGTTCATGGGTGTGTCGGGCTTGTGCACGCCGGGGGTGTCGATGAGCACGATCTGCCCCGCCGGCCGCCCCTTCGCCGCCTTCACGTTGACGATGCCCTGGATGCGGTTGCGCGTGGTCTGCGGCTTGTGGGTGACGATGGCGACCTTCTCCCCCACCAGCGCGTTCAGCAGCGTGGACTTGCCGGCGTTGGGCCGCCCGATGATGGAGACGAACCCGGAGCGGAACGCCATCACGCCCTCGCCGAGGAGGGCTGCGTCGGCTGGCGGTGGCTGATGCGCAGCCGCACCACCCGCCGGTCGGTGGACTCCAGCACCTCGAAGCGCAGGTTCTCGTCCTCCACCACCTCGCCGCGCTCGGGGATGCGTCCCAGCATCTCGCTCACCAGCCCGGCGACAGTGGTGGCCTCGTGCGCCTCCGGCCTCACCCCGAACAGCTCGGTGAGGCGGTCCACGTCCATGTTGCCGGGCACGATGTAGGAGTTCTCGTTCTCGCGCACGATGTCGGCCTTGGCCTCGTGCTCGTCGCGGATCTCGCCGACGATCTCCTCCACCAGGTCTTCGATGGTCACCACCCCGGCCACCCCGCCGTACTCGTCGATGACGATGGCCATGTGCATGTGCTCCTGCTGCAGCTCGCGCAGCAGCACGCTCACCCGCATGGTCTCCGGCACGCAGTGCACCGGCCGCATCATCTTCTCCACCGAGGAACTCGGCCTGCTCGACCCCGCAAAAGCCGAACCGATCGCGCGTGCCTGCGAGGAGATCAGGGGCGGCGCATTGGCGTCGGAATTCATCGTCGACGTCATCCAGGGAGGCGCCGGGACATCGACCAACATGAATGCCAACGAGGTCATCGCCAACCGCGCGCTGGAAATCCTCGGGCATGCGAAAGGGCAGTACCAATACGTGCACCCGCTGGACGACGTGAACATGAGCCAGAGCACCAACGACGCCTATCCCACGGCGATCAAGGTGG
>CAYTPH010000319.1:0-2857 GCA_964439635.1 uncultured Terriglobales bacterium | reverse complement strand
GTAGCCGAACAGCTCGCTCTCCAGCAGGGTCTCGGGGAAGGCGCCGCAGTTGATGGAGACGAAGGGCTCGGCCGAGCGCGGCGAGCAGGAGTGCACGGCGCGCGCCACCAGCTCCTTCCCGGTGCCGCTCTCGCCGTGGATGACGACGGTGGAGCCGGTGGAGGAGACGGTGCGGATGGTCTCCTTCAGCTTCTGCATGGCGTTGCTGCCGCCGACGATGTTTTCCAGCGAGTTGCGGCTGGCGGCGTCGCGCTTCAGGGCGAAGTTCTGGCGGCGGAGCGACAGCGTCTCCAGCGCCTGCCCGATGGAGACCGTCACTTCCTCCACCAGGTGGGGCCCCTTGTGCAGGTAATCGAAGGCCCCGGCCTTCACCGCCTGCACCGCGGCCTCGTAGTCCTCGACGGCGGTGATGAGGATGACGGCGGTATCGGGCGAGGTGCGGCGGGCGTGGCGCAGGACCTCGATGCCGTCGGTGCGCGGCATCTTGATGTCGGTCACCATCACGTCGAAGAAGGCGGTGTCGAGCTTGTGCTTGGCGTCCTCGCCCGAGTTCACCGTCTCCACGCGGTGGCCCTCCTTGCGCAGGACGATGTCCAGCATGCGGCAGATGCCGCGCTCGTCGTCGCAGACCAGGATGCTAGCCACGGGCGGCTCCTGCCCCGGCGCGCGCGGGGGCGACCGCGGCGGTTTCACGCTTCATCTCCAGCACGAATTCGGCGCCGCCTCCAGCCGGCGACTGCACGCTCACCCGGGCATCGTGCGCCTGCACGATCTGGTAGACGATGGCCAGCCCCAGCCCGGTGCCCCCGGCGAACCCCGACTGGAACGGCTCGAAGACCTTCTCCAGCTCCTGCGAATCCAGTCCCGGGCCGCTGTCGGCGAAGCCCATACGCCAGGCGTCTTCCGCCGGCGCGATGCTCACCGTCAGCGTGCCTCCGTCGGGCATGGCGCGCAGCGCGTTGTCGCAGATGTTCCAGAAGACCTGCTTCATGCGGTCGCCATCGGCGACCGTCGGCGCTTCCGTGACCTGGAAATCGCGGACGATGCGCACGCCCTCGGTGCCCGGCCGGTTCTCCAGCAGCATGAGCGTGTCCTGCAGGAGCTGGACCAGATCCACGGGCGCGAAGCGGTAGCTCTTGTCGCGGGAGTAGACCAGGAAATCCGAGACGATGTTGTTCAGCCGGTCGGACTCGCGGGTGACGATGTCCACCAGCGAGCGTTGCTCGTCATTGAGCGTCGAGATCCCGGCCAGCACCTTCACCGAGCCGGCGATGGAGGAGAGCGGGTTGCGGATCTCGTGGGCGATGCCGGCGGCCATGCGGCCCACCGCCGCCAGGCGGTCGCGCATACGCACCTCGCGCTCCAGCCGGCGGACCTCGGTCAGGTCGTCGAAGGTGTAGATGTAGCCCAGCATGCCGCGCTCGGGGACGGTGAGGGTGGCGGCGGTGATGCCGAAATGCTTCTCCTGGCCAGAGGGCGTCAGGGAGCGGGTCTCGCCGTGCGCCGGGCGCGAGTCCACGCTGGGCAGGCGGTCCAGGAACAGCTGCTGCACCGGCTTGCCGAAGACGTCGCGCGCCCGCCGCTCCAGCAGCTTCTGGCCGGAGGCGTTCAGCAGCGTCACCCGCCCGTCCAGGTCGGTGGTGATCAGGCCCCCGCTCATGGAATTGATGATGTTCTCGTGCAGCGCCTGCAGGCTGAGCAGGGCCCCGCTCTTGTCCTGCAGCTGCACGTCCACCGCCCGCAGCTTCGCGCTCAGGTTGCTGGAGAGGTAGGCGATGGCGGTGTAGGCGAACAGGTTGATGAGGATGATCGCCTGCAGCGACTTCAGGTCCGGCTTGGTGACCGAGTAGGAGTAGATGGTGCCGAAGTAGGAGAGCTCCAGCACCGCGCCGAAGTAGATGAAGGCCAGCGCCGCCACCATGTACGCCCAGGCCCGCGACAGCAGGATGCTGGCGATGATGATGATGAGCGGGTACAGGAAATTGAAGTAGGTATCGATGCCGCCGCTGACGTACACCACCCCGGTGGCGAAGGCCAGGTCGGTGAGGATCTGCAGCCGCGCCTGCAGGCTGTAGTCCCGCCACAGGTTCAGGAGCACGACGAAGAAGACCGAGATCGTGTACCAGAGCAGGATGACGACCAGGAACAGGCGCTCGGGAACGGCGGTGGGGGTCAGGCGGGTGATGGCCAGTTCGATGGCCACCACGAAGGTGATGATGATGATGCGGACCTTGACCAGCCAGTCGAGCCAACTGCGTTCGTTGAATTCGGTCCCCATCAGGAGGTCGTATGAGTCGCGGGGCGGAGGCGCGGCCGCCAGGCCGCGCCTCCGCGGAACGTAAGTACCTCAGCGGCTAAAGCCGCCAGGAATGGGCGGTGCCGGAGGCAGGGATGAAGCCCTGCTTCACCGTCGTCTAGCCGCCGGAGAGCTTTCCGATCATGCTGAACAGCGGCATGTACAGCGAGATCACGATGCCGCCCACGGCCACGCCCAGAAAGGCGATCATCACCGGTTCCAGCAGCGTCAGCATGTCCTTGGTGGCGGCGTCCACCTCGTCCTCGTAGAAGTCGGCGATCTTCTGCAGCATGGCGTCCATGGCGCCAGTGGCCTCGCCCACGCCGATCATCTGCGTGACCATGTTGGGGAAGACGCCCGATTCCTTCAGCGGGTCCACGATGGTGCGGCCTTCCTCGATGGCCTTGCGCACCTTCATCAGCGCCTCTTCCAGCACCGCGTTGCCGGAGGTGCGAGCCGTGATGGCCAGGCCCTCCAGGATGGGCACGCCCGAGGTGATCAGGGTGCCCAGGGTGCGGGTGAAGCGCGCCACCGCCACCTTGCGGACCACCTGCCCGAAGA
>CAYTPH010000318.1:0-2869 GCA_964439635.1 uncultured Terriglobales bacterium | reverse complement strand
TGGGCGTGGCCGTCGCGGTGTATGTCCGGGTGCGAAAGGACATGCAGAAACGGACGTCGGACACGCTGCTGCGGATGCCGGTGCACGAGGTCGAGGAAGAGCCGGAGACCCCGCGGTCCTGAAGATACCGGACGGTGCCATCCATGAATCGAACCGCAACCCAGGCTTTCCCGCGCATCGAAGCTTCGTCGTGGTGGATGCAAGCCACGCTGGTAATCGGCGCCAGCCTGTTGGTTGCGCTGTGCGCGCGCCTCACCCTGCCGCTGCCCTTCACCCCGGTGCCGCTCACGCTGCAGAACCTGGGCGTGCTGCTGGTGGCGCTGGTGCTGGGCAGCCGGCGCGGGGCCGCGGCCATGCTGTTGTACGTGGCCCAGGGCGCGGCGGGATTGCCGGTGTTCAACCCGGCCGGGCCGGGCGGCGTAGCGCAACTGATGGGACCGACCGGCGGGTTCCTGCTGGCGTACCCGGTGGTGGCGTTCGTCGCCGGATGGATCGCCGAGCGGGGGCCGAAGAACTTCGCGCGCCTGGCGCTGGCGGCGGTGGCGGGTGATCTGGTGCTGTTCGCCGGCGGCATCGCCTGGCTGTTCGGGATGACCGGCACCATCGGCACCGCCGTCCAGCTTGGCCTGCACCCGTTCGTCTTCGCCGAGGTGGCGAAGGTGATGGCGGCGGCGGGGCTGGGCTCGCGCCTGCCGCGGGTGCATCGGGCTTCCTAGCAGATAGACCGCAACAATCCGTTTCCCAGGAACGTTCCACAAAGTATGTCCACGGCCGTTTCCAAGAAGACCCGCGAGATCACGGTGGCGCATAGTCCGGACTCGGACGATGCCTTCATGTTCTATGCCCTGGCGACCAACAAGGTGCGGGTCGCGGGCCTCAAGTTCAAGCACACCCTGTGCGACATCGAGACGCTGAACCGGAGGGCGATGGACGATGCCCACTACGACGTGACCGCGGTCAGCTTCCACGCCTACCCGTACATCCAGGAGCGCTACACCCTGCTGCCCAGCGGAGGCAGCGTGGGCGAAGGCTATGGCCCCATGGTGGTGGCCACCAAGGTCTTCACCCTGGACGAGATCAAGCAGGTGAAGATCGCGGTGCCGGGGACGCTGACCACCGCCTACCTGGCGCTGAAGCTGTTCGCGCCGTCGGCGGAGACCGAGGTGGTGCCCTTCGACCAGATCATCCCGCAGGTGCTGGAGGGCAAGTACGAGGCCGGGCTGATCATCCACGAGGGGCAGCTCACCTACGACAAGGCGGGGTTGCACCGCATCCTGGATCTGGGCCGCTGGTGGCAGGACATGACCGGCCTGCCGCTGCCGCTGGGCGGGAACGCCATCCGGCGGGAGCTGGGAGCGGAGACCATCCGCCGGGTGTCGCAGGCGCTGCGCGACAGCATCCAGTACGCGCTGGAGCACCGGGAAGAGGCGCTGAACTACGCCATGCAGTTCGCCCGCGAGCTGGACACGCACGCGGCCGACAAGTTCGTGGGCATGTACGTGAACGAGCGCACGCTGGATTACGGGCCGGAAGGCCGGGAAGCCATCCGCCGGCTGCTGGACATGGGCTACCGCGCCGGCATCATCCCCAAGAAGCCTCAGGTCGAGTTCACGGAGTAGCATCCTGCCCTGCTCTGCGCCCTCCGTGGCCGTTCTCCGCGACCTCTGCGGTTAGAATCTTTTCTCTTCATCCGGAGGAGCGTTATGCGTTTGGGAGCAGCGATGCTGGGCTTGGTCCTTGCAATACCAGCAGGTTACGCGGCCGACACGGCCGCTCCCCAAGAACAACAAGCGAAGCCGGCGCCGCAGGCCATGCCCGAGGACGTGAGCTCGCAGGACGCCATCGTCAAGGCGCTCTATGAGGTGATCTCCGGGCCGGCGGGGAAGGCGCGGGATTGGGGCCGCTTCCGGTCACTGTTCCACCCCGAGGCGCGGCTGATGCCAACGGCGGTGAATCCGCAGGGCGAGCGAGTGATCCGCGTGGTGACGCCCGAGGGTTACATCGAGCGCTCCAGCCCGTTCTTCGCCAAGGATGGGTTCTACGAGAACGAGGTGGCGCGGAAGACCGAGCAGTTCGGCAACATCGCCCACCTGTTCAGCACCTACGAGTCGCGGCACGCGCCGGGGGAGAAGCCGTTCTCGAGAGGGATCAACAGCATCCAGCTTTACCACGACGGGCAGCGGTGGTGGGTGATGAGCGTGATGTGGGACTCGGAGAGGACGGACAATCCGATCCCGGAAAAGTATTTGAAGTAGTTTCAACCGCCCGCTGAAGCGGGCTCGCGCGGCCGCCCGGGCTTTCCTTTCAAACGCCCTTCGGGCTGGCAGCGGCCAAAGCCGCTCTCAAGAAGAGCGCCTGACGGCACGCCTGAAGGTGTGCCCTGATACGCGCTGTTCTGTTGCGCCGGCGGGACGCCCCCGCGCCCGCCGGCGGGACGCCAGCGTTACATTTTGCGCGGCCGAGGGCGGCAGCGCTACTTCTTCACGGTCTCGGAGCCGTAGTACTTGCCGATGAGGATGCCGACGTCGACGGCGGAGTCGGCGTCGAGGTCGAGGAATTCGAATCCGACCTTGCGGGCATCGGCGTAGCGCACAACGGCATTCACCTGGAAGCGGATGCCCTCGCTCTCGTCGGCGATGGTCATCTTGTGCTTCTTGCCGGCCTTGAAGGGCTTGTCGGTGGCGGGCTCCAGCATGATGCCACCGCGGCTGATCTGGCGCAGGGTGCCCAGCGGCTTGCCTTTATGGTCGCTGACGCGCACCTGGGCGGCGAAGGCGACATCCACGCGCTCGAAGCGGCGGCGCTCCGAGCCGCTCTTCTCAGAGGATGAGTTCATTCCACGGGCTCCGGGTAAGGGACAACGGGACCG
>CAYTPH010000317.1:0-2881 GCA_964439635.1 uncultured Terriglobales bacterium | reverse complement strand
GAGCACAACGGTCCCTGCTACATGCGCACCGGCCGCGCCAAGGCGGCCATCGTCTATGGCCCCAATGACAGCTTCGAGATCGGCAAAGCAAAGGTCCACGGCAGCGGGCGCGACGTGGCCATCGTGGCCTGCGGCTTTGAGGTCGCCTACGCGCTGCAGGCGCAGGCACAGCTGGAAGAAGAGGGGATTTCGGCGCGCGTCATCGATATGCACACGCTGAAGCCGCTCGACGACGCCACGCTGGCCGCGGCGGCGCGGGAGTGCGGTGCCATCGTCACCGCCGAGGAGCACGTGCTCGATGGCGGCCTGGGGGCTCGTGTGGCCGCGTCGGTCGCCAAGTCGCACCCCGTGCCCATGGAGTTCGTCGGGGTGCAGGACACATACGCCGAGTCGGCCACGCCCGACCAGCTGATGGAGAAATACGGTCTGACCGCGCCGCACATCGTGAAGGCGGCAAAAGCGGTCTTGAAACGCAAGTAAGGCGTCGTTACTCGAGAGGACCGGCGCCCACGAACTTCGTTATAGCGCCGATGCTCAAGCGATCATACTCAGACCTGCTGACGACGTAGGTGCCGTCGAGGTTACATTTGCCCTCCCGCGATTTCCCTTCAGTCGGGAACTTTCCGATTCGCACCCGTGGTGGATTGGGCCCGAGTGCGTCCTCTAGGTCCAAATTAGCGGCCACCCGTCCCTCAACGGCCTGGAAGTAAAGGACCTCGAACGACGTGATTTCAGCCTCTTCTCGAGGCTCCTGGCGCAAGTCGACGCTTACCCGATACTGAATGCTCGCATTCGCGTACTCGTCAATGTGCCAGCTTTGCATCGAGGTCACTACACCGCCCCCATGGTGCTTGCGTACCATTGGTCCAAGAGCCTTAATCGCGTCGAGTTCCTCGACGAGCTTGGCGAATTCGACCTCGAGAAGATAGCGGACCTCCTCCTCATCAGGTATCCGCCACTCCGGGTGAGACGACGCGTACGTATCTTTTTGGCGTACCTCGACACGGACAAGTTCGCCGTGGCAGTCGAAGGACGGACGAACCGCGTAATGCCGATTCAGCTCGTAAATGTGGGCGCCAGAATCAATGGGAGCCCCGAATCGTTCCTCAAATCGCCGGAACGTTTCGGACGAGGGTTCGCTAGCGACGCCGGCCAGTGCCACCGAAACTAATGCGGCTACGAGGATGTGGGACCGCATAGATCTATTCGACAGCCCCGAGGCGCACCCGGTCAATGCCCATTAGTCCAGCCTGCGCAGTTCCGAACGAGCGAAGTAAAGGAAGAAACTCGCCACCAGCGCCACCGAGGCCATCCCCGCGATGGCGTAGGGCGCCGTGATCGCCCCCGCCAGAGACCCGGCCAGCAAGCTACCCACCGGCGCGAAGCCGAGGAAGCTGGCGGTGTAGATGCTCATCACCCGGCCGCGCATCTCGTCGGTCGCGAGCTGCTGCAGCAGAGTGTTGACGGTGGCCACCATGAGGATGACCGAGTAGCCGGCCACCAGCATCATCAGGCCGGAGAGCACCACCCACTTGGAGAGCGAGAACACCATCACGGCGACGTAGAAGACCGCCCCGCAGGCAGCCACCAGCCGGCCGCGGCGGCGGACCTTGCCGGTGTAGGCGATGGTGAGCGCCGCTCCCAGTGACCCCACGCCGGAGCAGGCCATCAGCAGGCCCAGCCCGCGCTGCCCCACCCCCAGCACGTCGCGCGCGAAGTAAGGGACAAAGGTGATGTAGGAGATGCCGAAGACGCTGGCCAGTCCCACCCCCGTGAGCAGCGATGCCATCTCGCGGCGGTCGAGCACATAGCGGAAGCCGTCCTCCAGGCGCTGCCACATGGTGGCGGAGCCGTCGTCCTCGGTGGGCGGCGGCAGCTTCATGCGCAGCAGGACGAAGATGAGCGCCATGAAGCTGAGGCCGTTGAGGAAGAAATTGGTGCCCGCCCCCAGCCAGGCCATGGCGAAGCCGCCCAGCGTCGGGCCGAGGATGCGCGCCATGTTGAACTGCGCCGAGCTCAGGCCGATGGCGTTCACCAGGTCTTCCTTGGGCACCAGTTGCGGCACCAGCGCCTGGTAGCTGGGCATGTTCAGCGACATGACAACGCCGGTGGCGAAGGCCAGCAGCACGATCATCGGCACGTTGATGACCCCGGCCCAGGTGAGCGCCGCCATGACGAAGGCAAAGAGCATCATCGCCGCCTGGGTGCGCACCAGCATGCGGCGGCGGTCCACGCGATCGGCGATGACCCCTCCGATGAGGGAGAACACCAGCATGGGCGCCGACGAGGCGAAGCCCACCACCCCCAGCCAGAAGGCGGAGTTGGAGAGCTCCAGCACCAGCCAGCCCTGGGCCACCGTCTGCATCCAGGTGCCGATGTTCGAGAGGAAGTTCCCGGCCCAGAAAGCGCGGTAGTTGGGGTGGCGCAGGGCGCGGGCGATGTGCGGCATCTCCAGAGCCACCGGCGAAAGCTGCGGCGCCACCGGCTCTTCGATGGCCACGCCCTGCAGCGCCTGCCCGTTGGCGGCGTCGCGGGCCTCGGTGCTCTTCTGGGATTCGTCGGTCATGCAGCGATGTCGCGCGAGAACCCCGTAGTGTAAATTGGCGGGGCCTTCTTCTTGGACGCCTGATGACCTTACTGCGCCGCAGTTTTCTGCTGCTCTCCCTCCTGGTCCTCACTTCCATCGGCCGGGCGCAACAGGAGCCGGCCGCTCCCATTCCCGGCTTTCGCGACTCCGCCGCGCAGCGCCGCCTGGAGGCGCAGTTCCTGGCGGTTCCCGATCCCAGGATGGCCGAGCAGCACCTGCGAGTGCTGACCTCCGAGCCCCACATGGCGGGCACGCCCGAAGACCGCCGCACGGCCGAGTACGTGGCGGAGCAAT
>CAYTPH010000316.1:0-2917 GCA_964439635.1 uncultured Terriglobales bacterium | reverse complement strand
CTCTCCGGCAGCCAGCCGCTGTTGCAGGTCGCCGGCGGCCTTGAGCCCGGCGAAGATCGGCACGCTCAGTAGGTGGTCGTCGAGCGCCCGCTCCCTGTAGATCTGGTCGAGCTGCTGCTTGAACTTCGGCACCTTCTGCAGGATGTCGAGGATGTTGCGCAGCATTTCCAGCATCACGCAGTCGCTGGCCGCCCGCACCGTCGCCGACCGGGGATAGAAATTCATGCAGGTCATCTCGCCGAACAGGGAGCCCGGCCCCAGTTCGGCGGTAGGATCGTCGTAGGAAAGGTTCACCGGCGCGTCGATGGGGATGAAGCGCCTCTGCTCCTCCTCCTCGCGCGTGTGCTCCCGCCGTCCCACCAGGCGGCTGCGCAGCCGGCTGAAGAAGCCGGGCCGGCCTTCGTCGCTCTTCAGGTGGGCGATGGGGCTAGAGATGAACACCTGGGCGGTGCCTTCCAGGATGTAGAAGGCGGTGGAGCCAAACTCGCCCTCGCGGCAGACGATCTCTCCGGCCTTGAAGCGGCGGCGCACCACCGCGCCGCGGTTCTTCTCCAGCAGTCCCTTGGAGGCACCCTCGAAGACCGGGATCTTGAGCAAGTCCTCCGGCTCCATGGCTTCGCCGACGCCCAGCGACGTGCCCCACTGTGCGGGCGCGTGCTTATGCTCGGCAGGCGGGGTCTGTTCGTGCCCAGTCATCGCTTGTGCCCACCCACCACCGGCCGGTCCCCCAGGAACGCGGCTGTGCAGCCGCGCGGTGGCCGGAACATATAGCAAACCGCGGGTGCTGTCCAGAGTTGCCCAACCGGGTACAGTACCCTTTTGGGCACATTGACGGCGAAAGCCGAGGCGGCTATAAGGTTCCCACTGCCTCACGGCCTGAACCTTGTTCCCACACTCGCGCAAAGCGTTGGCGTACGCGCTGGCTCTGTCCGGCCTGTACCTCCTGCCGCCGGCCGCCGCTCAGCAACCGCAGTACACCGGCCCGGGCTCCTGCAGCTCCTCCGCCTGCCACGGCGGCATCCAGCCCAAGCTCGACACCAACATCCAGCAGAACGAATACAGCACCTGGATCGTGCAGGACAAGCACGCCAAGGCCTTCGAGGTGCTGGGCAATGCCCAGTCTCAGCGCATCGCCCGCAACCTGGGGCTGAAGAACCGGGCCGATGCCGAATCCCGCTGCCTGGCCTGCCACGCCCTGGCGGTGCCCGCCGAGAAGCGCGCCCGCACCTTCGACCTGAGCGAAGGCGTCAGCTGCGAGAGCTGCCACGGCCCGGCGTCGGCGTGGTTGGGTCCGCACACTTCCCGCGGCTGGACGCACGAGAGATCGGTCCAGCTCGGCATGTACGACACCAAGGACCTGGGGAAGCGAACGGAGAAGTGCCTCTCCTGCCACTTGGGGACGGCGGACGCCTCCCTGGACCACGAGCTGATCGCCGCCGGGCATCCTGACCTGATCTTCGAGTTGGAAGCCTTCAGCGCCGTCATGCCGCGGCACTGGCGGCAGCGCGCCGACAAGGACCCCTACGCCGGCGTCCGCGAGTGGGGGATGGGACAGGTGGTACAGCTCCGGGCAGCCCTGCAGCAGCTTTCACGCCGCGCCCGCAGCGGTCCCTGGCCGGAGTATGCCGAGATGGACTGTTTCGCCTGCCATCATTCGCTGACCAGCTCGAACGATAGCTGGCGACAAAGCCTGGGCTACGCCGACCGGCGCCCGGGAGTCGCCGCCTGGAACACCTCCCGCTACGCCGTTTTGAAGCTCCTGGCGACCGACACCGACGCCGATTCCGCCCGCGCGCTTTCCGCGGAGCTGGAACAGGTAGTGCGCGCCATGAACCGGCTGGCTCCGGAGCGGCAGGAGGTCGCCGCCGCCGCCGACCGGGCCGCCGCCGCCGCCGAGCGTATCCAGGCCCGGCTCGCCGCCCGCCGCTTCGACGACCAGGCGAGGACGCGCCTGCTGCGCAGCATCGTGGCCGATGCCGACGCCATCAGCCTGCAAGGCGAGCGCGCCGCCGAGCAGGCCGCCATGGCCGTGAACGCTCTGCTACTCGCGGGTGGCTCTTCGCTGAACCAGGCCGAATCCCGCGCCGCCCTCGACGCCCTCTTCCGCCAGCTCGACTCCCCCTCCTCCTACAACCCCCGCCGCTTCGCCGAGCAGCTGAAGAAGATCGGCACGCTCGTGCCGTAGCCGCTACCGGCTAGGGTTGTCCGGATCTCGCCGTGTTGCAGTTCGCTGCAGAAGCGGAGGAGAGCGCGCCAGGAGGGATGCAGCGGAGTGGGTCGCGCGGTCTCGCCACAAGTAGCCGACTTACTAACAGTTAACGGGCAGATCTTCGCCGATGAGCACAAGAGTGAGGCGGGCTACCACCGGCTGGCGACCCGCCTCTCCCCGGAACTGAATGGTCACTGGATCTCGACTTGCGCTCCGTATCCCGAGACTGGCTTAGCCACAAAACGCGCTGGGAGGCTGGTGCCTACGGCGAAGCCGGTTGTACACCAGGAGTCATTGCAGGCACCGGCCAGTGCTTTCCAGGTGGTCACTGTCGCTCCTGCCGGGATCGGGACTTCTCCCGTAGTTATGCGACAACTCGTGCCTGTGAGGCATTCGACAGGGACGTCCTTTCCGTGACACCGCAGAGTGACTTCCGCACTTGAGCCGTCACTGAAGCTAATGCTGAGAAATGCGTTTCCCCGGACGTCAGAGGGGCCAAGGCAGCGCAGGACGACGCCTACCTGTTCGTCCGCCTGTGGTGACTGCGCCAGCGCTGGCGTTGCGGAACCTAGGCAAAGCACCACCAGCTGTACGAGGACGACTACCGCTACGTTCTTCATTACAGACCTCCGTTCCTCTCTCAAAAGTCAAGAGGCCGCCGGATCGCTTGCGCGCATCCGACGGCCTCCGAGTGTTTCGGTCAGCCGA
>CAYTPH010000315.1:0-2983 GCA_964439635.1 uncultured Terriglobales bacterium | reverse complement strand
GCGTCGTGCGCGTCGAGGAAACCGGGGTGCAGGGCATGCGCGAGCGCGTGGTGCTTGCGGTGAGCCACAGCGCGATGGCCGTTTCCGCGCGCGTGGCCGCGCAGGTGGACGCCTTTCTACGCGATGCGCGCTTTACTCCCCGCGCTTAGCGCGCTGCTGCTCGCCGGCTGTGAGACGGTCGCCTACTACGGCCAGGCGGCCGGCGGCCAGCTTGCGCTGATGGGCCGCGCGCGGCCGCTCGAGGCGGTGCGCGCGGATCCCGCCACGGGCGAAGCGCTCAAGGCGCGCCTCGCGCTCGCCGCCGAGATGCGCGACTTCGCTTCGCGCGAGCTCGCGCTGCCCGAGGGCGGCGCCTATCGCAGCTACGCGGACCTCGGCCGCCCGTATGCGCTGTGGAACGTGGTGGCCGCGCCGGAGTTCTCGCTCGCGCCGCTGGTTTCCTGCTTTCCGGTCGCGGGCTGCGTGTCCTGCATCGAGTCGGCCATCGAGACCATCCGGCTGTGCGAGCACGCGGCCAAGCTGGGCTACGACGTGGCCATGGTGCGCACCCCGCACTACTACAAGAAGCAGCTCCACCCGCGCAACCTGCTGGCGTTCTACCGCACGGTGGCCGACCAGTCGCCCATCCCGGTGATCATCTACAACTTCCCGCAGGCGACGGCGTACGACATCCCGGCCGAGGTGGTGATCGAGCTGGCCGAGCACCCCAACCTGATCGGCATCAAGGAGTCCTGCGGCGACCTGGAGAAGGTCAAGAAGATGATCGCGGGCACACGGCACCTGCAGCGCGCGGCGACGGTCACGGAGACCTTCCTGGCGGTGACGCCCCGGATGCAGGCGAGTGGCGGAAATGGCGACGTGGTGCCGGCGTCGGCGCTAGGCGGGACCGCCGTGGCGGCTCCGCCGAAGTTCAAGACGCGTACCAAGGAGGTCGGCTTCCAGATGCTGGTGGGCTCGG
This sequence comes from uncultured Terriglobales bacterium, assembly GCA_964439635.1. Classification (GTDB taxonomy): domain Bacteria; phylum Acidobacteriota; class Terriglobia; order Terriglobales; family Acidobacteriaceae; genus CAYTPH01. The sequence goes on along the minus strand of CAYTPH010000315.1, from coordinate 2,025 downwards.
CCGACAAGCTGAAGCCGGCGCTCGATATCGGCGCGGTCGGCGCCATCCTGGCCTTTGCCGATTGCGCTCCCACCGCCGCTTACGAGATCTATGCCGCCTGGAAAGAGAGCGACATGAAGCTGGCGGAGGAGAAGCAGCAGCGCATCGTCGAGGCGGTGCAGAAGGTGCTGGGGGTGTACGGTATCGCGGGCATCAAGCACGCCATGGACCTGAACGGCTACTACGGCGGGCCGCCGCGCCTGCCCCTGCTGCCGCTGACCGCGGAGCAGAAGGCCGAAGTCGAGCGGCTGATGGCCGATCTGAAGAACTGAGACTGCTTACCACGGATTGGCGCGGACTCACACCGATCGACGAAGAAATCGGTGAAGATCCGTGTAAATCCGTGGTGGGCTTTTGGGGGTTTGAGCAGGCCTTGTTGAGTATCTCCACATGACATTCCCAATCCGGGAGTCATGGCCTAAAGTGCTGTTGCCGGTGCCCCGATCCTGCATCTACTCTGATCAGAAGCCCGCCACCGTCTTTACCCATCTGGACAAAAGGAGAACGATGCAAGACACACGCGCAGCAGTGCTGTGCGCCGCGCTGGCGCTCGGCATGATGGTGGGGTGCGGCGGTGGTGGGAGCGCCCTCAACCCGCAGTTCCAGCCGCAGGTGACCAACGCGGTGGACAACTTCCAGTTCCAGGCTACCGGCGTGCGAAGTGTGACGGAGACGCTGAACTACACCTGGCAGAACACCGGCATCGCCGCCACCGTCAACCAGGCTACGACCGTCACCAACGGCCAGGCGATCGTGACCATCCGCGACAACGCGGGCACGCAGGTGTACATGGGCGACCTGGTGAACAACGGCACCTTCGATACGGCTACGGGCATTACCGGCAACTGGACGATCACGCTGACGCTGAGCAACTATAGCGGTACGCTGAACTTCCGCGTCCAAAAGAAGCCGTAAGCACAACTTCTGCGACGTTGCGGGCGGGCGGACATCTACTGGGGCGTGCGGTCCGCCCGTCCCAAGCTGCTGAAGGTCCCGGAAGAAATGGCCCGCTGGTCGGAGCTGCTGGCCGAAGAGGTCGGTGGCTGGCCGCAGGTGCGCTCGCGGCCGATGTTCGGGATGCTGGCGTTCTACCGCGGGAAGAACATCTTCGCTTGCGTGCCGCGGACCAAGGGCTGGCCGACGAAGTACTCGGTCATCTTCAAAGACAGGGCAGGGAAGCTGCTGCCCGCGGCCAACCAAAACGAGCGGGTGAGCACGACGCAGATGGGGAAGTCGGGATGGCTGACCTTCGAGATGGCGTCGGAGCGCGACGTGGCCGAGGTGCTGCGCTGGTTCGAGCGGGCCTACCGGGCGGCGCGGTGAAGGACCTCCATACCACCTAGTTGCATCTCGCAGGTCGCAAGGCTTCCTTCTGCCGCTTGACCGCAGGGGCAGGGCATCTGGTAGTATCGAACGTTCGTTCGGTAAGGGCTTAGCCGGATGGTAACCACTGTCAGTCCCAACCTGCGCGCTCGTGGGGAGCGCGACCTCGCACGGGAACGCTTCGACCGGCGTCTGGAGGAGATCCTCGCCCACGCCACCGAGGTCTTCTGCGAGAAGGGCTACGAGGGCGCCAGCATGCGCGACCTGTCGCGCGCCAGCCGCATGTCGCTGGCCGGCCTGTACCACTACTTCGAGTCGAAAGAGAAGCTGCTCTACCTGATCCAGAAGCACACCTTCTCCACCATCGTGGAGCGGCTGCGGGAGCGGCTGGAGGGAGTGGAGAACCCGGAGGCGCGGGTCCGGACGTTCATCGCCAACCACCTGGAGTACTTCCTGGCCAACCAGAAGGCGATGAAGGTGCTGTCGCACGAGGACGAGGTGCTGCGCAACAGCTACGGGGACGAGGTGCGGGCGATCAAGCGCGAGTATTTCAAGATCTGCCTGGGGCTGGTGGAAGACCTGCTGCGGGAGCGGCGCGTACAATCGCCGGATGCCAAGGCGCAGGCGCGCATCGCCGTGCTCAGCCTGTTCGGCATGATGAAC
>CAYTPH010000314.1:0-3009 GCA_964439635.1 uncultured Terriglobales bacterium | reverse complement strand
ACTCGCCCAGCTTGTGCCCGACCATGTTCTCGGTCACGTACACCGGGATGAACTTCTTGCCGTTGTGCACCGCCAGCGTGTGGCCCACCATCTCCGGGATGATGGTCGAGCGGCGCGACCAGGTGCGCACCACCTTCTTGTCGTTGCGCTGGTTCATGCCCTCGATCTTGGCCTGCAGGTGCGAATCGATGAACGGTCCTTTTTTGGTAGAGCGTGCCATCTGCTACTTCCCTCGGCGGCTGACGATGAAGCGGTCAGTCCGCTTGTTGTTGCGTGTCTTGTAGCCGCGGGTGGGCTGGCCCCACGGGGTCACCGGGTGACGCCCGCCGGAGGTCTTGCCCTCGCCGCCGCCGTGGGGATGGTCCACCGGGTTCATGGCCACGCCGCGGTTCACCGGGCGGCGGCCCAGCCAGCGCGTGCGGCCGGCCTTGCCGATCGCCACGTTCTCGTGGTCCGCGTTGCCCACCTGCCCGATGGTGGCCATGCAGTCGGCCAGCACCTTGCGGGTCTCGCCCGAAGGCAGCTTCACCAGCGCGTAGTCGCCTTCCTTGGCGACCAGCTGGGCGGCGCCGCCGGCCGAGCGGCCCATCTGCGCCCCCTTGCCCGGCTTCAGCTCCAGGTTGTGCACGGTGGTGCCCGCGGGGATGTTGCGCAGCGGCAGGGCGTTGCCGACCAGGATGTCGGCCTCGGGGCCGCTCAGCACTTTCTGTCCCACCTGCAGGCCCACCGGCTGCAGGATGTAGCGCTTCTCGCCGTCGGCGTAGCTCAGCAGCGCGATGCGGGCGGAGCGGTTGGGGTCGTACTCGATGGAGACGACCGTCGCCGGGATCCCAGTCTTGTCGCGCTTGAAGTCGATGAGGCGCAGCTTGCGCTTGTGCCCGCCGCCGCGGTGCCAGCTGGTCTGGTCGCCGGAATTGCGGCGCCCGCCGGTCCGCTTCTTGGTCTCGGTCAGCGGCTTGTACGGCCGATCCGTCGTCAGCTCGTCGTTCACCAGCGTGCTGGTGAACCGCCGCGACGGGGTTACCGGTCTGTATGTCTTGATCGCCATAAATCAGCTCTTAGCTCTTAGCTTCTAGCTCCTGCCCTCGATGTGCCACCGCGGGCCTGAGCTGGTTTCCAACTGCCGCTGCCCTAACTGGCAACTGGCAACCGGCAACTGACAACTACAGGTTCTGTGCGTACTCCGGCATCTTCTCGCCGGCCTTCAGCCGCACGTAGGCCTTCTTCCAGTCGGGACGGTAGCCGGCGAAACGTCCGCGGCGGCGCTCCTTGCCCTGGAAGGTGGCGGTGCGCACCGAATCCACCTTCACCTTGAAGATCTGCTGCACGGCCTCTTTCACCTCGGTCTTGGTGGCCTTGGCCGCCACCTCGAAGACCAGGGTGCCCTCGGTCTCCTTCACGCCCAGCCCCTTCTCGGTGATGACCGGGCGGCGGATGATCTGGTATGCGCTCTTCATTACGCCACCTCCGCACGGCGCTTGGACGCCGACGCCTTCAGCGAACTCTGCAGCTTCTCCAGCGCGGGGCGGGAGAAGATGGCGCGGTCGTAGCGCAGCAGGTGGAAGGGATGGACCTGGCTGCCCTTCACCAGCTCCACGCCGTCCAGGTTGCGCGAGCTACGCTCCAGGTTGGCGTTGCCGGCGCCCTCCACCAGCAGCGCGGTCTTCTCTACCTTCAGCGCGTCCAGCGCCTGGCGCATCAGCTTGGTCTTGGGCTCCTTCAGCTCGAAGGCCTCCACCACCGTCAGCTTGCCATCGGCCAGCTTGGCCGCCAGCGCCGAGCGCAGCGCGCCCAGCAGCTTCTTGCGGGGGAAGGCGTAGGCGTAGGAGCGGGGCTGCGGCCCGTGCACCGTGCCGCCGTGCCGCCACAGCGGCGAGCGGATGCTGCCCACGCGGGCGCGGCCCGTGCCCTTCTGCCGCCACAGCTTCTTGCCCGAACCCGACACCAGCTTGCGGTTCTTGGTGGCGTGCGTGCCCTGGCGCTGCGCCGCCTGGTAGGCCTTGACCGCCTCCCACAGCAGCGCCTCGTTCACCGCGCCGAAGACTTCCTCGGCCAGCTCCAGGCTGCCCACCTTCTTCCCGCTCAGATCCAAAACGTCGATTTTCGCCATAACTGTCTCTTGTCATCCCGAACGGCTTTAGCCGTGAGGGATCTGCTTTACTTCTTGCCCGCGCGCTTCTTCGAAGCCTTCAGCGGGTCGACCGTGGTCTCACCGGCGAATCCGCGGCGCTCTCTCGGCGGCTTCTTGGCCTTGTTGATGAGCACGTACGCGCCCTTGGGACCCGGCACCGCGCCCTCCACCATCAGCAGGTTCTCGTCCAGGTCGATGCCCAGCACCCGCAGGTTGCGCACCGTCACCCGTTCCTGGCCCATGTGCCCCGCCATGCGCATGCCTTTGAACACGCGCGAGGGGAAGGCCGAGGAACCGATGGAGCCGTTGATGGTGAACATGGAACCGTGTGACTTGGGGCCGCCGCGGAAGTGATGGCGCTTGACCACGCCCGCGAACCCCCGGCCCTTGCTGGTGCCGGTCACGTCCACAAACTTCTCGCCGTCGAAGATGTCCACCAGGACCTTGTCCCCGACGTTCACCGCCTTGGCCTCGGCGCCGTCGCCGTCGGCCGCGGTCAGCAGGCCCACTTCCTTCATGAACTTCACCGGCGGCAGGTTGTTCTTCCCGAAGTGCCCGGCCATCGGCTTGTTCACGTTCTTGCCCTTCACGAACTCCACCAGCCCGATCTGCACGGAGTCGTAGCCTTCCTTGGCGGCCGACTTCTTCTGCGTCACCACGCAGGGGCCCGCCTGCAGCACCGTGATGGGCCGGACCTCGCCCTTCTCGTCGAAGAGCTGCGTCATTCCGATCTTCTTACCCAGGATTCCGTTGACCATATTCCCTTCCCTCATCATCCCCGCTCGGGGGACTGCCGGTTGCCGGCTCCCAGCTACTAGCTTCTAGCTAGCGGCTAGTGGCCAGCGGCTATTTGTGCTCCTTGCCGAACGCCTTGATCT
>CAYTPH010000313.1:0-3010 GCA_964439635.1 uncultured Terriglobales bacterium | reverse complement strand
GTACGCTTAGGACCCGGCATAGCCCCTCAGGGGGCGAAAGAGAAGAAGGGAATCTGGGAGGCGACCATGAAACCTGCTCCAGTCCTGCTCGTCGTTGTGCTTCTGCTCGGCTGTTCCAGCCAGCCCGCCGAGCCGGCGCATCCCGCGCCCTCCCCGGCTCAGCCCGCCGCTACGCAGCAAGAACCGCCGGCGGCGCAGCCCGCGCCGGAAGTCCCGGCCGCCCAGCCGCAGAAAGCGGAGGCGCCGAAGAAGGAACCGGCCAAGGCTGCGGCGAAACCCCAGGAGCCGCCGCGTCCTGCTCCGGAGAAACCCATCCTCCTGGCCGGCGCGCCCATGGGCGGCGTCAAGTTCCAGCACAGCTCGCACTCCCTGGCGCAGGGTATCCAGTGCGAGACCTGCCATCACCCGTCGCGGCCGGAGAAGCCCAACACCACCGCGCAGCAGGCCTGCCGCTCCTGCCACACCCCCCTGGCGCTGCCACCCATGAAGACCAAGCTCCAGGCTGCCTTCCACAATCCCGCCGGCAACGCCGGCCTGTGCCTGGACTGCCACAAGCAGTCCGCCGCCCAGGGCAAGAACGCCCCCACCAAGTGCCTGCAGTGCCATAAGAAGGAGAACGGGTAGAAGGTGGAAGAGACCACGGACAACCAGAGAGACTTGGGCACTGCTGCTGAGCGCGTCAATGCTGGAGCACCTATCGCGCCGGTGGATGCCTCATTGCTGGAGCACACGTGGGAGGCTAGAAGGCGCTTAATGGCCGGTCTCCCGCCGCCAAAACCGGGCACGGCCACCGGCCTTTGTGCTGTTGCCGGTGGCGGTTTCGATCCTTCGTCGATGGGTGCCGACGAGCAAGTCGGGTTCATGATGAGGCATGGCCTGCTGGACGCTCTCGTTGACCGTGGCATTCTCGAGGACTACATGAACGACCCCGCGTCGAGGAAGAAGGTCTTCGCCGCCGCCGCCGCGGTGCCCTGCACGAAAGGTGACCTGGGCGAGGCCATGGCGGAGATGCTCCTCCGCGACATGCCCCCGGAAATGGTGGAGAAGGCGAGGGAGGAGTTCGCTAAGGCGGGTTACGACCCCAACCACCTTAAGATCGCCGACAAGTTCCTCGCGTGGATGCGGGACAAGTGTTGATTTAGACAAAAGCGCCGCCCTTGCGGGCGGCGCTGTAGGTTCGGTGACGCTTAGTACGGCGAGTACGGCTGCCAGCCCTTCTCGGCGCGCTGGAAGGTCAGCGACGCCACCTTGGGCTCGGCGTGGTAGAAGTCCACGCCGTACTTCTGGATCAGGGTGGTGCGGTCCCAGATCTTGAAGGTGTCGAGGACCTTGTTGTTGACGTCGAACTGGTCGCCCATCTTGTTAGGCTGCCACTTCCATTTGTAGTCGACCTGGGCCATGTTCACGCCCAGCATCTTCACCCGGGAGACCTCCACCAGCTTGCGGTCGGCCAGGGGGACGATGTAGCCCTCGGTCTTGTCGGCGTTCTTGGTGGGCTCCACGCCCAGCTCCTTCATGAGGGCCGCGCCTTCGGGGGTCAGGTCCACCTGCAGCGCGCCGTTCACGCCCACCTTGGTCTTCACGTAGCCCAGCTTCTCCAGCAGCTTGTAGTGAGGGTCGTAGGGCTTTTCATCGACGCTGGAGACGACCAGGCCGGTGTGGAAGTGGACCACGCCGGGGCCCTGGGCCTTGAGCATCTCCTCGATGATGGTCTGGCCCTGCGCAGCGGTCATGTCCTTCTTCTGCATGGTCTCCCAGACCAGCCACCCGATGCCGCCGAGCACACACGCGATCAGGGCGCAGATCATCAACAGCGGGACGATCGAGGACTCCTTCTCTTCCATCGCGATCTCTTCTTCGAACATAGCTCCTCCGCAACGCAGCGCGCGGGCGCCTGCGGACCTGGGCCCGCCACGTGCAGTATGGCCCCCGCCCTTGTCGCAGGCGGTGATTGCGGTCACCCTCCGCTGTGAGGAATGAACCCGGCGCCAGCGGCTCCCGCGGCGGGCGTTATATCATCCGGGCGAGGAGCAAGTCCATGATGCAGATGGAGGCAGTGCGGCTGGAGGTGCCGGCCGAGAGCAACCTGATCCTGGGGCAGACGCACTTCATCAAGTCGGTGGAAGACCTCTACGAGGCGGTGGTGGGGACGTCGCCGCAGGCCAAGTTCGGCCTGGCCTTCAACGAGGCCTCGGGGCCGTGCCTGACGCGGGCCGACGGCAACGACGACGACCTGCGGCAGGCGGCCATCCGCAACGCCCAGGCGCTGGCCGCCGGGCACATCTTCGTCCTGATCGTGCGCAACGCCTATCCCATCAACCTGCTGCCGGTCATCCGCAGCGTGCCCGAGGTGTGCACCATCTACTGCGCCACCGCCAACCCGGTGGAGGTCATCGTGGCACGCACCGGGCAGGGCGGCGGCATCCTGGGAGTGGTGGACGGCAGCCCGCCCAAGGGGGTGGAGGGCCCCGACGACGCGCAGGCGCGGCGCGAGTTCCTGCGCAAGATCGGGTACAAACGCTAGCCGGGGAGGTGCAGCCGCCGCGAAAAGCTGATACTCTTTCGCGGCATTTGAGCGCCTGTCCCGACCTGCCTCTGGCGACGCCTGCGTCGCCTTACTCGTCCGAGATTGCGACCCAAATAGCCCACCTCACGGGAGGAGCAGCTTGAAGAACATTTACGTCGGTAACATGGATTTCGGCACGAGCGAGGAGCAGCTGCGAGCGGCATTCGAGGCTTACGGGGCGGTGGACCGGGTCTCGATGATGCGCGACCGCGACACCGGACAGCCACGCGGCTTCGCCTTCGTCGAAATGGTGAATGACGAGGAGGCGGAGAAAGCCATCGCCGCGCTCAACGGCAGTGTCCTGGGCAGCCGGGCCCTGAACGTCAGCGAAGCGCGTCCTAAGAAGGAGCGGGGATTCGGTGGCGGCGGCGGTGGCGGCCGGGGCGGCTTCGGCGGCAACCGTGGCGGCGGCGGCGGCGGAGGCCGCGGCGGACGGGGCGGCCG
>CAYTPH010000312.1:0-3046 GCA_964439635.1 uncultured Terriglobales bacterium | reverse complement strand
ACGAGTACGAGCGCATCCTCAACTGGTTCTACGACCGCTCGCTCGAGGGCGATATCGAGCTGAAGGCCACCTGCGCCCCGCACTACTTCCGCGTCGTGCGCCAGCGGAGAGCGGAGGAACGCCGTGCGGCCGAGAAGAGCCCTGTGGTACAGCCGCCGGGGTCCCCGTCGAGCGCCGGTGTTGCGCGCGATGGGGTGGAGGCGTCCTCGGCTGTGGCTGATTCCAAGGCCATAGGACCGACCGAGATGCTCATGCCCAGCGGCACCGGCATCTCCTTGAAGCCCAGCGGACATCCTGGCGGACACCCCAAGGGCCACCACACCGGCCATCCCGGCGCCGAGGGCATGAACGCCATGACCAAGGGCTGCCTGGCCGGCACCGGCGTCTGCTTCCTCTCGCACGAGGGCGAGGTCTTCCCCTGCGGCTACCTGCCCATGAAGTCGGGCGACCTGCGCACCCAGAGCTTCGAGGAGGTCTGGACCAAGTCCCCGGTCTTTGAGACCCTGCGCGACACCGGCAACCTCAAGGGCAAGTGCGGCTGCTGCGAGTTCCGCAACGTCTGCATGGGCTGCCGCGCCCGCGCCTACGCCGCCACCGGCGACATGATGGACGAGGAGCCCTTCTGCATCTACCAGCCGAAGATGGACCCGAAGGCGGTGCACCGGCCGGCAAAAGAATCGGCGTCATCCTGAGGTGCTGGTAGCCCTGGGCTTCAGCCCAGGGTCTCCCGAAGGACCTCGCGTGCAGCCGCATGGCCTCCTGAGTCCACGCGAGATCCTTCGGGCCTGAAGGCCCTCAGGATGACGCCAGCCTTTTCTTGAGGCGTAAGATGAACCTGTTCTTCCTCATACCCGATCCGGAGCGTTGATTCATGGACGCACTCCTTGTTCATCGCCTGCAGTTCGCTTTCACCGTCACCTACCATTACCTTTTTCCTCAGTTGACCATGGGGCTGGCGCTGCTCATCGTGGTGCTGAAGACCATGGCGCTGCGCACGGGAGATGAGCAGTACAACTCGGCGGCGCGCTTCTGGGCCAGGATCTTCGGCATCAACTTCGCCCTGGGTGTGGTGACTGGGATCCCCATGGAATTCCAGTTCGGCACCAACTGGGCGCATTTCTCGCGCTTCGCCGGCGGGGTGATCGGCCAGACCCTGGCCATGGAAGGCATGTTCGCCTTCTTCCTGGAGTCCACCTTCCTGGGACTGTTCCTCTACGGCGAGAAGCGGCTGAGCCCGCGCGGGCACTGGCTGGCGGCCTTCATGGTCTTCCTGGGCTCGTGGGTGTCGGGCTACTTCATCATCGCCACCGACGCCTGGATGCAGCACCCGGTGGGCTACACCATCGCCGCCGACGGCACCTATCAATTGCAGAGCTTCTGGGCGCTGCTGCTGAACCCCTGGGCCTTCTGGCAGTACCTCCACAACATGTCGGGCGCGGTCATCACCGGGGCGTTCGTGATGGCGGCGGTGGGCGCCTTCTACCTCTTGAATCGCAAGCACGAGGCGCAGGGACGCCTGTTCCTGAAGGTCGGCGTGGTGGCGGGATGCATCTTCAGCGTCCTGCAGCTGTTTCCCACCGGCGACCAGCACACCAAGATGGTGGCGCGCCATCAACCCGTGACCCTGGCGGCCATGGAAGCGCATTTCAAGACCGGCGACGCCGCCCACGTCAACATCATCGGCCAACCCAACGTGGAGGAGCAGAGGCTGGACAACCCCATCAGCGTGCACGGGGCGCTCAGCTTCCTCACCCACGGCAGCGTCCAGGCCGAGGTCCGCGGCCTCGACGCCTTCCCCCGCGACCAGTGGCCCGACAACATCCCCCTGCTCTACTACGCCTATCACGTCATGGTGGGGCTGGGGACGATCTTCATCGCGCTGATGCTGACGGCGACGGTGCTGCTGTGGCGGAGGAGATTGTTCGAGAGCCGCTGGATGTTGTGGATCCTGATGCTCGCCTTCCCCTTCCCCTACATCGCCAACACCGCGGGGTGGATCACCGCCGAGGTCGGGCGGCAGCCGTGGCTGATCTACGGCCTGATGCGCACGGTAGAGGGCGTCTCGCCGCGCGTCTCCGCCGGGACTGGCTGGTTCACGCTGCTGGGGTTCATGGGGATGTACACGGTGCTGAGCATGCTCTTCCTGTTCCTGGTGTGGAAGCAGGTGGAACGCGGGCCGGAGCCGGCCGCAGCGCCGGCGGACGGGCCGCTGACCGCGGCCGTGGTGGGGAGGTAAGCCATGGAGACCTTCTGGTTCGTGATCGTCGCTCTGATGCTGGTGGTGTACGTGATCCTGGACGGCTTCGACCTGGGCGCCGGCATCGTGCAGTTGCTGGTGGCCAAGGACCAGCGCGAGCGCTCGCTGGTGGTGCAGGCCATCGGTCCCTTCTGGGACGGCAACGAAGTGTGGCTGCTGGCGGCCGGCGGGACGCTGTACTTCGCCTTCCCGCTGCTGTACGCCTCCAGCTTCTCCGGCTTCTACCTGCCGCTGATCATGGTGCTGTGGCTGCTGATGATGCGGGGCATCGGCATCGAGTTCCGCCACCAGATCCACAGCCCGTTGTGGCAGCAGTTCTTCGACTGGATGTTCGCGGTGTCGAGCCTGCTGCTGGCGGTGTTCTTCGGAGCAGCGCTGGGCAACGTGATCCGCGGCGTGCCCTTGAACGCCGACGGCTACTTTTTCGAGCCCCTGTGGACCAACTTCCTGCCCGGGCGGGACGCCGGCATCCTCGACTGGTACACGGTGCTGTGCGGGGTGGTGGCGCTGGTCACGCTGGGCTCGCACGGAGCGCACTACATCGCCATGCGTACCGAGGACGAGCTGCAGGCGCGCGCCCGCCGTTTCGCCGGCTGGGGATGGATGCTGCTGTGCGTGCTGACCGGGCTGTCGTTCCCGGCGACGGTGTACGTGCGGCCGGAGATCCTCAACAACTTCAAGGCCCACCCCGTCGGGCTGCTGATCCCGGCGTTGGTAGTGGGGGCGCTGGCCGCCATGAGCCACTTCCGCGGCGTCGGCCGGGACAAGGCGGCCTTCCTCAGCTCCGCG
>CAYTPH010000311.1:0-3069 GCA_964439635.1 uncultured Terriglobales bacterium | reverse complement strand
CGCCTGCACGTCGCCCACGTCTCCACCGCCACCGCCCTCAAGAACGTCCGCCGCGGCAAGAAGAACCGCACCCGCGTGACCTGCGAGATCACGCCGCACCACTTCACCCTCCTCGACGAGAACGTCGGCCTCTACGACACCAACTTCAAGATGAACCCGCCGCTGCGCTCCGCCGCCGACCGCGAGGCCATGATCGCCGGCCTGCTGGACGGCGGCATCGACGCCATCGCCAGCGACCACGCTCCCCACGCCTCGCACGAGAAGCAGATGGAGTTCGACCGCGCCGCCTTCGGCATCACCGGCCTGGAAACGGCGGTTGCGCTGGCCATCACCAAGCTGCACAAGGAGAAGCGCCTGCCCCTGCTGCGCCTGGTGGAGCTGCTGTCGGCTAACCCGGCTCGCATCATGGGTCTGAGCGGCCGCGGCACCCTGGCCAGGGGCTCGCACGCCGACGTCACCATCTTCGACCCGCAGCGCCGCTGGACCTTCGACGCCTCGCGCTCGCTGTCCAAGTCGAAGAACACCCCCTTCGACGGCTGGCAGCTCACCGGCCGTGTCGTCGCCACCCTCGTCGGCGGCCGCTTCGCCCACAGGCTTGTCTGAGCAGCGCCGCCGCCCCGGCGGCGCGGTGGGAGCACCGGCCTTCAGACCGGTGAATGGCGCGTTATTGAACGAGGGCTTTAGCCCCGGCGAAGGCTCAGCCCGAAGGGCGCTTGAAGCGCTAATCCTCGACCGCGAACGCCTTCAGCGACCTCTGGTAGAACCCTTCGCCCAGCTTCCTTTGCTCGGGTGTTACCGGTTGTTCTTCGGGGAAGTCCTTCGCGCTCAGCCCGTGGTCCCGCAGGTTCTCCCAGTAGAAGAGGATGATCTCGTTCCGCTTGTCCTCGCCCACGATGCGGGCGAACCGCGACATCATCAAGTCCGTGTCCAGGCTGAGGCCGCGCTCGGCAAGGAACTTTACGGTGTGAACGGGCTCGCCAGGCGGGTCGGCTTTGCGGCTTTCTTCATCGTTGTAGAACCAGAGATTGTGGCTGTAGGTCTCGCGTCCCAGCTTGACCGGTGTGCGCATGCGGAACCTGTATTGTCGGTCGTCCAGCATCCTCTCGAACTGCACGATGAACATGCGCCTGACCTTGCCGTTCGCAGACTCCGCGAAGACGTACCGTTCGCCTTCGGCAGGCGGCTCCAGCCGGAAGGCGAAGCTGCCGAGATAGGGCATGGATGGCTCGACTGTGATGCGGATCTTCGGCAGCTCGGAGGACTCCAGCGTGTTCCCCGCGACCTTGCGCTGGGCAGTGGCGCTTCCGCCCAAGACAATCAGCCACAGGACCAGCAGCGGTACGACGAAAGCTCTGCCCATACCCACCTCCTCGATGTCGTGGGTTTGACGGGGCGATGGTCAGTCGGTGAGCCGCACCTCGCCCGCCAGGGCCCGAAGCTCACGGACACCCGCGCCGCCCCTGCGGTATCCTCTCCCCGTGAGACTGCTCTGCACTATTCTTCTCTGCTTGTTGGTCTCGCCCGTCTGGGCCGCCCAGGGCCCCGGCTTCTCCACCCAGTACCATAAGGTCTTCTATCCCGACGGCATGCCGCTCCGCAAGGATCCTTTCGGCCCGGAGAAGCTCATCACCGCCTATCGCTTCCACGACCAGGTCAACATCCCCGGGACCCGGCGGATCGCCGTCGTCTTCTCCGAGCAGACCCTGCCCGAGCCGCTGGAGGACACCAAGTTCTGGGTCTTCCTGGGCGTGCTGGAGCGCCGCGGGCGCTTGTTCCGCGTCCTCTCTGTCCGCGAGCTCACCGACTTCTTCCCCGTGAATCTCGAGGCGAAGGGCACCTTCCGCGACATGGACGCGCGCATCAACGCCTTCTACCTCTCCCCCAAGGACGTGGGCGTGCACGTGAACCTGTGGTCGGTGCTGTCCGGCACCGGCGCCACCAGCGGCGCCAGCGACCTCTTCTTCCGCGCCCAGGAGAAGGGCGAGTTGGAGCTGCTGCTGGAGCTGAAGCAGACCTCGTTCCACACCCGCGAGGGCGCCGGCACCGAGACCACCGCCGATTCGCAGCTCTGGATGGCCGACCTCGACCGCGACCGCGTCGCCGACGTCATCGCCCAGGAGAAGTTGGTGAAGGTACAGGAGGGCGAGGCCAAGCCCAGCCTGCGCCGCCCCGCGCCCGCGGTCTACAAGCTGGTGGGCGGCAAGTACGAGCACGTCGCGGGCGTGAAGAAAGTGGACCTGCCGAAAGGCGCGCTTGCCCTGCGCCGCAGCCCGCGCATCCCCAAGGCGACGCTCCGGCGAAAGTAGCGCCCGCCAGAACTCCTCTGCGTCCCTCTGTGCCCTCTGTTGTTAGCTCTTGCTACTGGACGATCCCCAGCCGCTTGCCCACCCGCTTCAGGATCTCCAGCGCACGCTGCAGCTCGTCGGCGGTGTGCGCCGCCGTGACGATGGTCCGGATGCGCGCTTTGCCTTCCGCCACCGTCGGGAAGGCGATGCCGGTCGCCATCAGCCCCTCTTTGAAGAGCTCGCGCGAGAATTCCATCGCCAGTCGCCCTTCGCCCACGATCACCGGCGTGATCGGCGTCTCGCTGGGCGGCGTGTTCTTGCCGCCGATGTTGAACCCCAGGTTCCCCAGCTCCTTCTTGAAGAAGCGCGTGTTCTCCCACAGCTTGTCGATCAGCTCAGGCTCGTTCTGCAGCACGTCGAAGGCGGCGATGCAGGTGGCCGCGACCGACGGCGGGTGCGAGGTCGAGAACAGGAACGGCCGCGCCCGGTGATACAGGAAGTCGATCAGGTCGCGGGTGCCGCACACGTACCCGCCCAGCGCGCCGATGGCCTTCGACAGCGTGCCTACCTGCACGTCCACCCGCCCGTGGACATTGAAGTGGTCGATGGTGCCGCGGCCGTTGCGGCCCAGCACCCCGGAGGCGTGGGCGTCGTCCACCATCATGATGGCGCCGTACTTCTCCGCCAGGCCGCACAGCCCGGGCAACGGCCCGATGTCGCCGTCCATGCTGAACACGCCGTCGCTGATCACCAGCTTCTTCCCCGGCTGCTCCTTCACCGACGC
>CAYTPH010000310.1:0-3084 GCA_964439635.1 uncultured Terriglobales bacterium | reverse complement strand
AGCCAGCGCGCCCAGCGCGCCGACCATGAGGTGCGCGCGCTGTCGGTGGCGATGCCGGTGTCGGCGTACATCTGGCGATAGATCTTGGAGATCAGCAGGAACGCCAGCCGGCCCTTCTTGGAGCGGATGAAGCTGGAACGCCTCCAGATCGCCCCCAGGCTGTAGAACTTGTCCCACACCTGCTGGGTGCGGTGGCGGATCTCCTCCTGGCTCATCTGCGGGTGCGGCCAGTACAGCTTGGGGCGCAGCCCTGGCGGGATCAGCCAGCGCCGGGTGATGGGGACGCCGGCGATGAACTGCGGGGCGGCCTCCATCATCTTCTCCCAGCGGTTGTAATCGACGGTGCCGGGAAAGGGCGTCAGCATCACGAACTGGGCGAAGGCCAGCTCCGCCTGCTCGGCGGCCAGTTCGGTCGCCGGGCAGGTCGTGGGCTGGTCGCTGGGCAGCCCGAAGATGAATGACCCCAGCACGTAGACGCCGTGGCGGCGGAAGGTGCGCAGCCGCTCGATCAGCTCTTCGCCGGCGCAGTTGAAGTCCTTGTAGATGTCCTTCAAGCCGCTGGGAGTCACCGACTCGACTCCCACCAGGACGCCGCGGATGCGGGCGGCGCGCATGGCGTCGAGGAAGCTGGGGTCCTCCGCCGCTTCCATGGTGATCTGGGTGAAGAAGGTGATATCGGGCGGCAACTTGGCCAGGCGGGCCAGCAGCGCGAAGCGCTCCTCCCGCGTCTCCTTGAGCTGCTGGATGCGCTCAGGGACGCCCTGCTTCTCCGCCTGGGCGATGTCGGCCAGCGTGACCGGGTAGAAGTTGTCGTCGGCCAGCGCGATGAAGCGGAAGCCCAGGCGGCGCAGTTGCACCACCTCCTCCACCACCGCATCGACGGTGCGCTGCCGCGGCTTCTGGCCGTCGGTCCGCCACACCGAGCAGAACGAGCAGTGCTTGGGGCAGCCGCGCACCGTCTGCACCGACGCCCACATGTAGCTCTCGCGCCGGATCAGGTCCCAGCGCGCCGGGATGAAGTCCCCTCCTTCGACGCGTCCGCCCTCATAGATGGGCGCGAGGGCTCCGCATGCGCAGTCGGCGATCACCCGCGGCCACACCCGGTCGCCGTCTCCTTTCACCACCGCGTGAGCGCCGCCCAGTTCGCGCGCCTCCTCCGGGTACAGGGTGGCGTGGATGCCGCCGAACACCACGTGGGCGCCCCGCTCCCGCGCCAGCTTGCCCACCTGGTAGCCGCGCAGCGCGTTGGCGGTGTGGATCCCGATCCCGACCACGTCGCCGGGCTGAATGGTCTCCGGCTGCACCGGGCGGATGGTCTCATCGGTCAGGCACGGGTCGCCATGCTCCCGGGGCGTGGCGCCGGCCAGCACGAACATCCAGCGGGGCGTGATCACCGCTGTCCCGAACGACACGTCACTGGGGTTCACCAGGTGGATTCGCAAACACAGCCCTTTCTCTGTTGCCAAGGCGGGTGGGGCTTCAGCCGGCCAGGGAGGAACGGATTGGAGGTAAGAGAAGCGCCACAGACGCCCGAATGAGCGTTGCACTTATACCACTCGCACCTCGTTATTGATGCAGGAAAAGTGGCGAGCGTCCAACGGGAAGCCGCGGGGACCTGAGTTGATACGGCCAGGTTCGGCGAGATCGGACCGGAAGTGCTATACTGATTTGGACGCTTGTAGCCCACGGTTCGCTGGTGGTGCGGCAGCCGTAGCTGGATACGCGGCTGACCCTTCCTCTGCTTCCTTCCGTTCGTTCCCAGCGCCAAACAAACCCGAGCGGCCTCTGTTTCACCGTCGCGAATCGCATCCTGGTGCGTCTCGCGAGACGCCTCTCCAGAAAGATCACGATTCGAATGACACGTTTCTCCGAAATGCCCCTCTCGGCTGCCTTGCAGCAGAGACTGGCCGCCTCCAACTTCCACGTTCCCACGCCGGTGCAATCGGCCGCGATCCCGCACGCTCTTGTGGGAAAAGACCTGGTGGCCACGGCCCAGACCGGCACCGGCAAGACCCTGGCCTTCCTGCTGCCCATCATCGAGCGCCTGCTGCGCTCGCCCAAGTCACGGTCGGTCGAAGCCTTGGTGCTGGTCCCCACGCGGGAACTCGCCATGCAGGTGCATGAGCAATTCGAGGCACTGCGCGGGCCGTCCCTGGCCCCCGCCGCGCTGGTGATGGGCGGCACCGCCGAAGGGCGCCAGTTGGCTGCCATCCGCTCCGGCGCCCGCGTCCTGGTGGCCACCCCGGGACGGCTCGAGGACTACCTCGGCCGCCGCCTGGTGGACCTCCGCCAGGTGAACGTGCTGGTGCTCGACGAAGCCGACCGCATGCTCGACATGGGATTCCTGCCGGCCATCCGGCGCATCGTCTCCGCCCTGCCGGACCAACGCCAGACGCTGTGCTTCTCCGCCACCCTGGAGGCTTCGGTGGCCGGTCTGGTCAGCGACTATACCCGCGACCCCATCCGGATCGCGCTGGGCTCCACTCTCAAGCCGGTGGACAGCGTGGAGCTGCACGCCTTCGAGGTAGCTTCCTCGGAGAAGCTGGACGCGCTGCGCCATCTGCTCCGCACCGAGCAGGGGCGCACCCTGGTGTTTGCGCGCACCAAGCGCGGCACCGAGCGGCTGGCCCGGCATCCGTCAAGATCGCTTTGCCAGCGAATTCTGTTCCGCCTTTCACTTGGCGGGCTTGAGCAACGCAGAATCGCCAGGCTCGAAGCGAGTCACTTCGGGAGTTTCGTGGCTCAGAACTTTCCAGCTCGCGCCGGTCTCGCGAAACGCGCTGAAGTCTTGAGCATCGTAGCTCCAACTCAGATTCGGTGTGTTGATGCGACAGCCGCCAAGCTCGTGCGACCACATCGCCGCATCCAGAACTCCGCTGACGAGGAGCGTTCGTTCCACGGGATACGGCGCGCGACCCGAACGAAAGAAGTGCTGAATCGCGTGCGAGAGCGCCTTGAACAGATTCCGATTTCCCCACGGTCCGTTGAAGAACGCTGTCGAGTGAATCTGCGAGTCTCCTTTTAACCGACAGGCGAAGTTCCAGCGATTGGAACTGGTTCCGACCTTCAACACCGTCGCTCGCA
>CAYTPH010000309.1:0-3131 GCA_964439635.1 uncultured Terriglobales bacterium | reverse complement strand
GCGCTCCGCCTTGGTCAGCGAGGCGTGCACCTCGTTCAGCACGTCCAGGTTCTTGGGGCCGGCGAACAGCCGGGTCACAGTCGTTCCGCCGGGGTTTCCCACCGCCGCCCCGATCGCCTCCGCCGGTACCTTCTCGCCCTCCGGCTTTTTCGGGTCCTTCGGGATCTGGACGGCGTGGCGCAGCTGCACCAGCACCGCCGACTCCGGTTCCTCCGGCAGGAACACCGCCGCGAAGTACTGGCCGCTCACCCCCGCCCAGTGGAACGGCCCGGGCAGCGTGCGGTTCCCGGAGATCTTCTCGCCCTTCTTGTCGATGTCCAGCCGGGTGATGGTGCCGCCGTTCAGGTACTCCATCTTGGCCGCGGCGTATGACGGCAGAACCGTCTGGTCGCCGAAACCCGCCGGCCATGCCGGATACGCCTGCGCCGGTGCCCCGTTGCGCGTTACCGACGTCTCCACCTTCACCACGTAGGAGTGGTCGAAGCGGAAGGTCTTGCGCACCCGCAGTTCCTGGTCGGCGTACTCGAAGCTGACCGTGGCCGGCACCGACAGCGCGGGCGCGCCGTTGGAGACGTACAGCGCCTCATTCAACTTCTTGCGGACGCCCTCGTCCGCCGTCCACAGCGATAGCGGATACCCGAACTGCTGCGCCGCCATCGTGTTCACCAGGTCCAGCGGCTTCCCGCCGGGCTGCTCCAGGTACTTCTTCAGCACCCACGACTTCACCACCGCGCCCTTGTTGGTGAAGGTGATGCGGTACAGCTCGTTCTCCACCACCGTCTCCGCTTCCGCCGCCGCCTGCGTAACTTCGACGGCAGGAGTCGCGACCTGGGACCGTGGTGGGGCCACGGGCGGTGTGGCGACGGGCGCCCCGCCCGTCGCACCTGATGTCTCGCCTGTCCCTTGCTGCTGCTTCTGCTCCGGTTTCGCCGGCGGCTGCGGCCCGTACTTCTTCATGATGGGCTGCATCAGCATCAGCACCACGAAGGTCAGCACGAACGCCAGCAGCAGACGCTTCTGCGTCCCCGGATCCTGTTGCGGATTCTGAAAGTCTTCCAATCTCGTCCTTATGGCTTATCTGCCCTGACGGCTGATGGCTGATGGCTGATGGCCGAACTGGGAACTGGGAACCGGATCAAACCCTCCCTTGGCCAATGGATGACACCGCAGCAATCGCCACAGCGATAACCACCCGCCGCGCACCACCCCGTGCCTCTCCACCGCCTCGGCGGCGTACTCCGAGCACGTGGGCACATAGCGGCACGCCGCCGGCAGCGCCGGCGACACCCACCGCTTGTACATCCTCAATACGTATTGCAGGCTCGCCTTCAACTATCCTCCGTGCCTCCGTGCTTCCGTGGTGGTGTTTCCTGGCCGGCGATCTTCTGGAATGCGCGGGCCACTTCCGCGCTCAACTCCCCGAATTCCGCCTTCAGCACCGATTTCTTGGGGTTGATCACCACGTCCACCGGCCCGCTCAGCTCCTGCAGGTGCAGCCGCACCGCCTCGCGCATCCGTCGCTTGATGCGGTTGCGCTCCACGCTCCCGCCCAGCGCCTTGCCCACGGTCAGGCCCACGCGCGGGCCCTGGGCGTCCTCGCGCCGGCGGAAGAACACGGTCATGTGCCCGGAGAACTGCCGCCGCCCGCTCTTGTACACCTGGTCGAAATCGGCGTGCTTCAGGAGCCGGACGCGCTTCGGGAACTCGGCTCCGGGCATGGAGGGCGCTTCTACTCGCGGAATCCGGGCTTCACCGAGACGCGCTTGCGTCCCTTGGCGCGGCGCCGCGACAGCACCGCCTTCCCGGCCTTGGTCTTCATGCGTTTACGGAAGCCGTGCACCTTCGAACGGCGCCGGCGGTTGGGTTGGAACGTGCGCTTGGGCATGGAAACACTGCGCTCCTAGTGCGGAGATTCCCTCTGGGGCAAACGAAAAGTATAAATGACGCCCGCTCCTCCCGGCAATTCACATCGGGTGTGGCCGCGGGTCTTTGACCCGCGGCGTCGGTGCGAAGCACCGATTCCTTCGGAGCAGCACGCCTTCAGGCGCGCCGCCAGACAGCCGGGAAGAAACCGGCTTCAGCCGCCGGGGCTTCTTCTCTGCGCCCTCCGCGCAACCTCTGCGTCCTCTGCGTTGATCCTCCCCGCTCGCGACTTTTTTCTCACTGCACCACTCCCGCTGCATTAACTCTCTAACTACTTGACACATCGCGCCCGCCAGCGTTTCCTTCCGCCGACGCGCGGACACACCGCGCCAATCTTTTCCACACGCCAAAATCTTTTGTGCTAGGATGCGGGACCAGTTAGAGAAAAGTTTTCTGCGTTTGTTCTGCTCCATGCTCGGTGCTTGTCACACCGGACGAACCTCGAATCCTTAACCGCCGCAGCCCCGGTCGTTCTGGCTTCCAGCACGGCGACCATCGTTTGGCCTGAATCATGTCGCTATCTTCGAGTGCCACCGCCGCTGCTAACCCGTGGATCCGCATCCTCGGGGCCCTGGAAAAAAAGATCAACCGCCATTCCTACGACACCTGGCTCAAGCCCACCCGCTTCAGCCACTCCTCCGGCGGCGTGCTCTTCATCCGCGTCCCCACTCCCGAGTTCCGCCACATCGGCGAGAAGTACGCCGACCTGATCTCCGAGGCCATGGACGACCTCGGCCTGGAGTTCACCGACGTCCAGTTCGTCACCGCCGAGGAAGACCCTACAGCCACGCCCGTTCGCCACGACGGCGGCTTCGCGCCCGTCGCCTCGCACTCCGCCGCCGCCCCCGCGCCCGCCCGTCCCGGCTCGCAGCAGCGCTTCGACTTCGATTCCGCCGCCCAGCTCAACCCCCGCTACACCTTCGACGCCTTCGTCTGCGGCGCCGGCAACCAGTTCGCTCACGCCGCCGCCCAGGCCGTCGCCGAGCGCCCCTCCAAGGCCTACAACCCGCTCTTCATCTACGGCGGCGTCGGCCTGGGCAAGACCCACCTCATGCAGGCCATCGGCCACGAGGTCAAGAAGCGCCAGCCCCAGGCCTCCATCTGCTACCTCTCCAGCGAGCGCTTCACCAATGAAATGATCAGTTCGCTGCGGTACGACAAGATGACCAGCTTCCGCGACAAGTTCCGCAACGTGGACGTGCTGCTCA
>CAYTPH010000308.1:0-3151 GCA_964439635.1 uncultured Terriglobales bacterium | reverse complement strand
CCATCACGAAGCCGTCGGCGCCGTCGGCGTAGGGGCGGGTGCCGGTGGCGGAGAGGGCGCCGATCTTGCAGAACTTGACGAAGGTGGAGACGCCCATGTTGTGGTCGATGCCGCCGGTGATGACCACGTCGTACTGCTTCTGGATGAGGCCCTCGGCGGCAGCTGTAAGCGCCGCCATGGCGGAGGCGCAGGCCGCGTCGACCACGTAGTTGGGGCCGCGGAAGTTGTAGAGGTTGGCGATGCGGCCGGCGATGCAGTTGGCCAGTTCGCCCGGCATGGTGTCTTCCGTGATCTCGGGGAAAAGCTGGCCGATGCGCTGGTGGAGCTGGCCGGTGATTTCGCGGCGCAACTCCTCGGAAAGGGAGGCAAAGGCGGTGCCGGCCGCCAACTCGCGGGCGTATTCGGGGAAGTAGGCGCGCAGCACTGTGAGGAACTGTTGCTCGCCGGCCATGGCATTGCCCAGGATGACGGCGGTGCGCTCCAAGTCGAGCGGCCGCCTGGGGTAGCCGTAATCCTCGAGCGCCTCACGGGTCGCGGTGAGCGCCCACTTCTGGGTCTCGTCCATCGCTTGCGACACCTTGGGCGGGATGGGCAGGTGCCACTTCAACGGCTCCCAGGCGTACTCGCGCACCCACCCGCCGATCTTGGAATAGGTCTTGTCGGGCGCGGCCGGGTCGGGATCGTAGTAGAGCTTCGGGTCCCAGCGTTCGGGCGGGACCTCGGTGATGCTGTCGCGTCCCTGTTTGACGTTCTCCCAGAACTGGCGCGCGTTGGGGGCGTCGGGCAGAACGGCGCCGACTCCCACGATGGCAATGGCTCGAGCAGCAGGATTGTCCATTGGCTCTTGATCCTTAGTGGCGGTTGGCCGGAACTGGTTTGCCGGCGCGCTGGTAGAGCACGTCGGCGATGGCATCCATGTCGGCGATCAGGCCGGACTGCGCGCGGCGCACTGCGGCCAGCCCGACCGCGCTCTCGAAAGCGGCGACCTCGGCCGGCGGCACTCCGCCGGCGCCGATGACCCAACGCGATCCCTCTTCTGCGGCCTTGATGGCAGCCTCGCGGGCGAAGGTGCGGCTCAGGGTGGCGAGGGCGGCGGCGTCGAAGCGGCGGTCGGCTTTCTCGCTGAGCTTGCCTTCGGCGGCGAGGGCCGCCCGGCGCGCCAGGCTTCCGGCGCATTCCGCGTAGGCGATCCACTCGCCCAGCCGTAGCAGGATGTGCTGGTAGCGGGTGAGCCGGCCGAGGCGCGCGCGCTCCATGACTTCGGCGAGTGCGTGCAGCCCCAGGGCGGCGACGTCGGCGCCGACCTCGGGGTGGCGCGCGTGCAGCGCCTCCAGCTTGCGGGCTTCCTCGTGATAGTGCTGGCCGCGGGTCTTCAGGTGCGACTGCCAGCGGTCACGGCTGATGGTCATCTCCATGATCTCGGAGGTGCCTTCGTAGATGGTGGTGATGCGCACGTCGCGCTTGATCTTCTCGACCTTGTACTCGTGGGTGTAGCCGTAGCCCCCCAGCGCCTGGATGGAGGCGTCGGCGGCCAGGTTCCCGGCTTCGGAGGCGAGGTACTTGGCGATGGCGCCTTCGGTGTTGAGGCTGCCCTCGCCGGCGTCGATGCGGATGGCGGTCTCTTCCGTGTAGGCGCGCGCCGCTTCCAGGCGGGCGACGTGGGGCACGATCAGCTTGTGGGTGTAGCCCTGCTTCTCGGAAAGCGGGCCGCCGGCCTGGATGCGCTCCTCGGAGTAGGGAATGGCGCGGTCGAGCGCGGCCCAACCGGCGCCCAGGCCGAAGGCCGCCACCATCAGGCGAGTGTATCCGAAGACAGCTTGGGCCTGCGTCAGCCCAAGGCCCTCGACCCCGCCGAGAAGACGGTCAGCCGCGACGGGAACCTCGTCCAGGGAAAGGGCGGCGGTGTTGCTGGTGCGGATGCCGTGTTTCACTTCCGGTTTGTCGTGAGAAAAACCGGGCGCGCCCTTCTCCACGACGAACCAGGTGGGGCCGCCGGGGGCGCTGGCCAGCACGGTGTAGGCGTCGGCGATGCCGCCGTTGCTGATCCACTGCTTGCTGCCGCTGATCTTGTAGCCGGTGACGCGGCCCGCTTCGACCAGCGGGACGGCGACGGTGCGCAGCACGGCCAAGTCGCTGCCCGCTTCGGGCTCGGTGGCGGCGTAGGCGAAAAGCAGGCCTTCGTCGGCGATGCGGGTCAGCCACAGTTTCTTCTGCTCGGGAGTGGCGCCGACGCTGATGGGCTCGCTGCCCAGGAAGGTGGCCAGCACGGCGGTGGCGATGCCAAGGTCGATGCGCGCCATCTCCTCGCAGATCCGATAGACATCGAAGGCGCCGCCGCCCATGCCGCCGAACTCCTCGGGGATGAACAAGAGCTGGATGCCGAGGTCGGCGCACATGGCGTGCACCAGGTCGACGGGGCATTCGTCGCGCTCGTCGAGCTCCAGCAGCTTCTTGTCGGGCAGGTGCTCGGCGGCGAACTCGCGCAGCGACTTCAGGCTGAGCTCCAGCGTCTTGTCGTCGAGCCCGGGGCAGGGCTGAACGTCACGGGCGTTGCGACCGGGGATAAGTACCGCGGCTTCTGTCATATACGGATGCCTCCGCGCCTGGCAGGACACCGACACGCTGGCCGCCGGCTACGGTTGGAAGTGAGTCCACGGGCAGCCGAGTCCGAACGCTGGCGGCTGGCGGGAAAGGATTATGAGTGACGCGGTGCGCAGGGGTCTGTGAGCACCGTCACAGGGAGACGTGCCGGGATACCAGGATCTGCTTCTCCAGCGACAACTCCGCCACCACCCGCTTCAGCCGGGTGGACTCCTTCTCCATCTCCTTGGGTCGTCCGGGCTAGAGGTTGCCGGAATAGAGGCCGCGGCGCAGGAATTCCCCGGCCCCGGGGTGGCCGAGGAAACGCTCGCCGTCCACCACCACCTTGCCACGCGAGAGCACTACGTCCGGCATGCCGGTGACGCGGATGCCTTCGAACATGGAGTAATCCACGCGCATGTGGTGGGTCTTGGCACTGATGGTGTGTTGGCGCTTGGGGTCGAAGATCACCAGGTCGGCGTCGCTGCCCACCGCGACCGTCCACTTGCGCGGGTATAGGCCGAAGAGCTTGGCCGGGGTGGTGGAGGTCAACTCCACGAAGCGGTTGACG
>CAYTPH010000307.1:0-3185 GCA_964439635.1 uncultured Terriglobales bacterium | reverse complement strand
CATCCGCACGCTGTGGGAGCAGATGCCCGAGCCCAAGTGGGTGATCTCCATGGGGGCGTGCGCCACCTCGGGCGGCGTCTTCAACAACTACGCCTTGGTGCAGGGCGTGAACCAGTTCGTGCCGGTGGATGTGTACGTTCCCGGCTGCCCGCCGCGCCCCGAACAGCTCATCTACGCCATCCTGGTGCTCCAGGACAAGATCCAGAAGGAGCGAGGAAGCTTCAAGCGCGCTCTGAACCTCGCCTGACCCACGGCCCCTGCCGCGTTACTACCCCCCATACCCGCACTCGAGGAAAAGCCGGCGGAACCGGCCACGAGCAAAATCGGGGCGCTGTGTAGAATGCGCGCATGAACCCGCTGGAGATCTCCCGCGAAAACTTCCGCGAATTGGCGGCTCGCGCGGTGGAGCTGTCGGCCGAGCATCTGGAAGGGATCGCGGACGCCAGGGCGTTCCCACAGACGAGCGGCGACGAGACGTTAGGCCGGTTCGGCGGCCCAGCGCCTGAACAAGGTTTGAGCGTCGCCGCCCTGGATGCGGTCCCGCAGGTGTTCGCGCACTCGCGGCCGAACTCGCCGCGCTTCTACGGGTACGTCTTCGGGTCAGGTGAGCCGGTGGCGGCGGTGGGTGATCTGCTGGCCAGCGTGGTGAACCAGAACGTGACGGCGTGGAGGTCGGGACCGGCGGCGGTCACCATCGAGCGGACGGTCGTAGGCTGGCTGGCCGAGGCCATCGGGTGCGCGGGTTTCAGCGGAAGCCTGTGCGGCGGCGGGTCGGCGGCGAACCTGATGGCCCTGGCCATGGCGCGCGAGACCAAGCTGCCGGCCAACGCGAAGGGCGCGCGGGCGGGCGTGGTGTATGCCTCGGAAGAGGTCCACATGTCGGTCCCCAAGGCGATGGCGCTGCTGGGACTGGGCACGGACAACCTGCGGCTGCTGCCGACGGACGAGCGCTTCCGCATGCGGGTGGACGCCCTGGCGCAGGCGATCGCCGCGGACCAGCAGGCAGGGAAGACGCCTATCGCAGTCGTGGCATCCGCGGGAACGGTGGCGGTGGGCGCCATCGACCCGCTGGCGGAGATTGCAGAGATCGCAAAGAAGAGCGGGCTGTGGCTGCACGCGGATGGCGCCTACGGCGCCCTGGCGGCGATGGCGGTCCCCGAGAAGTTCGACGGCCTGAAGCTGGCGGATTCCCTCTCGCTCGATCCCCACAAGTGGCTGTACCAGCCGGTGGACGTTGGATGCTTGCTGTACCGTGACGCGACGGCGGCGCGGCGGGCGTTCTCGTACACCGGCGACTACGCGCGGGCGCTGAGCGAGGACCCGGTCGAGGGCTTCGCGTTCTTCGAGGAGTCGGTCGAGCTCTCGCGGCGCTTCCGGGCGATGAAGTTGTGGCTCTCGCTGCGGTATCACGGCCTGGCGGCATTCCGGGAGGCGATGCGAAATGACCTGGAGCTGGCCCAGAGGCTGGCCAAGAAGATCGCGGCCACACCGTCGCTGGAGGTGCTGGCGCCGGTGGAGCTGAGTGCCGTGTGTTTCCGGGTGAAAGGCGATGACGCGGTGAACGCCGCCGTCCTGAAGCGGGTGATCGAGCGTGGGCGGGTGTACATCTCCAACGCCACCATCCGGGGGAAGTTCGCGCTGCGGGCGTGTATCGTGAACCATCGGGCGACGGAGGCGGATGTGGACGCGGTGGTGGAGGAAGTGCTGACTGCATCCTCGGAGGTGGGGGAGTAGGAGGAGAGCATGACGGCAGTGGTCCCGTGGCTGGAGCGGAAGTTCAGCTTCGATCTTCCAGCCGCTCTGTATCCGAACATCGGCACGAGATACCGGGGTACCCCGGCCCGCCTGGAAGAGGCGGTGCGAGGGCTTCTGCGCGAGCAACTGATCGCAAAGGACGGGGAACAATGGTCCATCCAGGAGAACGCGGGGCACCTCCTCGACGAGGAGAGCCTCTTTCAGACACGGTTAAACGAGTACCTGGCAGGCGCGGAGAAGTTGACCCCGGCGCCGTACCTGCACCGGGAGCTCACGCATAACCAGCGCGACATCAGTGAGATCCTGCGGGGATTCCGGGCGGCGAGGGAACAGCAGGTGGGACAACTGGCAGGGTTGTCCCCCGCCGATTTCTCACGGAGTGCCTGGCACCCGAGACTGAAGGTGCAGATGCGGCTGGTGGACCACTTGCTGTTCGTCGCCGAGCACGACGACCACCACCTGGCGCGGATGTGGGAGCTGCGGAGCGCAGGTCCGCGAGCATAAGCTCGGCGGGGACGAGCGGGCTACATTGTCGAGAGTCGTTCTGGTACAACTGTCACCCATGCCTGAGAAGCGACCGGCCAGCCTGACCGCCACCGCTCCCTGCCGCGTGGACCTGGCGGGTGGCACGGTGGACATCTGGCCGCTCTACCTGTTTCACCCCGGCGCGGTCACCGTGAACTTCGCGGTCAACGTGCTGACGCGCTGCACGGTACGCGAGGCGAGCGGACGCAGCATCCGGCTGCGGTCCGTCGACACCCGAAAGGAAGAACGCTTCCGCAGCTTCGATGAACTGTGCGCCGCACGCCGGTTCAGGCACGGACTGGCCGCGCACCTGGTGCGGTATTTCAGTCCGGAAGGCGGGCTGGAGCTGGAGACCCATTCGGGATCACCCGCCGGGGCGGGGATCAGCGGGTCGTCGGCGCTGATGGTGGCCACCACGGCGGCGCTGGCGGCGTACACCGGGAGGAAGCTGGCGCTGGAGGAGCTGCGGGTGATCGCGCAGAACGTGGAGGCGCAGCTGATCCGCGTCCCCACCGGCTGCCAGGACTACTACCCGGCGCTGTACGGCGGAGTGAACGCGATCCACCTGGATCCGGATGGAGTCCACCGCGAGGCCATCAGCGTACCGCCGGAGGAGATCGACCGCCGCTTCCTGCTGGTGTATACGGGCGCGCCGCGCAAGTCGGGGATCAACAACTGGGAGGTCTTCCAGGCGCACATCAACGGCGACCGCCGCGTGTTCCGCAATTTCGCGGAGATCGTGAAGATTGCGCGGGCGATGCACGATGCGCTGGCGACCGCGGATTGGCAGGCGGTGGCACGGCTGCTGCGAGAAGAGTGGAAGCTGCGCAAGACCAACGCGCCGGGGATCAGCACGCCGCTGATCGAGAAGCGCTGGGGCGGCACCAGCCTGCGCTTCAAGCTCG
>CAYTPH010000306.1:2775-3192 GCA_964439635.1 uncultured Terriglobales bacterium | reverse complement strand
GATCCTGCTGGCCATCGCCTTCGTGGCCTTCCTGGGGCCGGGTATCTTCAACCTGATCCTGGCGCTGTCCATCGGAGGGTGGGTGGGCTACGCGCGGCTGGTGCGGGCGCAGGTACTGGCGGTGCGGGAGAGGGAATTCGTGGAGGCGGCGCGGGCGCTGGGCGCGGGCGACCTCAGGATCGTGGCGCGGCACATCCTGCCCAACATCATCCAGCCGGTGATCGTGCAGGCGGCGATCGGCATGGCGGGCGCGGTGCTGGCCGAGGCCACCATGAGCTTCCTGGGACTGGGCGTGCCGCCGCCGACGGCGAGCTGGGGGTCGATGCTGAACGACGGCCGCTCGCACCTGTTCGACGCGCCGCACCTGGTGCTGTTCCCGGCGTCGGCGGTGATGGCGGCGGTGCTGTCGTTCAACTT
>CAYTPH010000306.1:0-2765 GCA_964439635.1 uncultured Terriglobales bacterium | reverse complement strand
GTCCTTCACGTGGTGACAGACCTCCAGATCGGAGGCGCCGAGACGGCGCTCTTCCGGCTCGTGACGCAGGGGTACGTGCACGAGCTCGAGCACCGCGTGGTGTCGCTCACCGGATGGGGGCCCATCGGGGACGCGCTGCGGGACTTCCTGGACCCGAGGTCCAGGATCGAGGCGGGACTCTAAAACCAGGGGGCGGCTGCTGCTGCCTGCGTGGCCGTTCGGTATCCATCTGGACGCATCTAAACTGACGTGATCCGTACAGTGTTGAAGACAATCGCTGCCGCCGTGCTGTGCGCCCTGGTGATGGCGTCTCCGGCGTACTGCGACCTGGAGAACGACGTCGCCCGCGAACTCTTCCGCATGACCAACGAGGAGCGGCGCCGGGAGGGCCTGCCGGCGCTGGAGTGGGACGACCGGCTGGCACAGAGCGCCGCGGCGCACGCCGAGCGGATGGCGCAGAATGACCAGCTCTCGCACCAGTTCCCAGGGGAGCCGCCGCTGCGGGAGCGGATCGCGGCCACGCTGCTGCGCTTCAACCGCTCGGCGGAGAACGTGGCCTTCGCCGGGCAGCCCGGGCGCATCCACCAGGGCTGGATGGAGTCCGCCGGGCACCGCAAGAACATCCTCAGCCCCAGGTACAACGCGCTGGGAGTGGGGGTGGTGCGCCGCGGCAAGTACCTCTATGCGGTGCAGAACTTCGCCTTCCGCCTGGAGGACCGCAGCAACCGTGAAGTGGAAGACCTGGTGGCGGCGAACCTTAATCGCGAGCGGGCGGAGCGAGGACAGCCCAAGCTGGTGCAGATAGATGGCGCGGACGCCGAGCGCCACGCCTGCAACATGGCCAGCGAAGACCGGATGAAGGCGGCCAGCATCGCGGGCTCGCTGGCGGGTTCGAAATCGGTGTTCACCTTCACCGCCAGCGATCCCACGCAGCTTCCCGATGGGCTTGTGCATTCGGTCCCCGTCACTGCTACCAAGGTGGCTATCGGGGCGTGCTTCGCCCGAACCGCACGCTATCCCGAGGGAACGAACTGGGTGGTAGTGGCGTTCTACTGAGCCTTTAGCGCTTAGCCATTAGCCATTAGCCAACCGCGGGCTCCTGTTGCCCGTGTTAGGCTGCGAAGGATGTCGGGAAGAGTGCTCATCGGGACGGCGGGGTGGTCGTATAAGGACTGGGAGGGGGTCGTCTATCCCGCGTCCATCAAGAAGACACAGCATCCGGCGGAGTACCTGGCGCAGTACTTCGACCTGATCGAGATCAATACCTCGTTCTACGGCCCGGTGAAGCCGGAGCTGGCGAAGCTGTGGTGCCGCAAGGTGGCGGCGGTGAACCCGGAGTTCCAGTTCACGGCCAAGCTGTACAAGGCCTTCACGCACGCGCCGGGCGGGGTGGTGCAGCCGACCTCGGCGGCTACCCTCGATCCCACCACCGAAGACGAGCGGCAGGTGCGCGAGGGTTTCGACGTGCTCGCCGCCGAGGGACGGCTGGGCGCGGTGCTGGCGCAGTTCCCCCTCTCCTTCAAGAACACCGGCGAGAACCGCGAGTACCTGGAGCTGATGCTGCGGCAGTTCATCGAGTATCCGCTGGTGGTCGAGGTGCGGCACTCGAGCTGGGACAACGAGGGCATCCTCCGCTACTTCGCGGAGAAGGGCGTGGCCTTCTGCAACATCGACCAGCCGCTGCTGGGGAAAGCGCTGCGCGGGACCGAGCACGTGACCTCCCGGGTGGGATATGTCCGGCTGCACGGGCGCAACTACGACCAGTGGTTCGAGCACGAGCGCCCCAGCGACCGCTACAACTACCTGTATTCCGAGGCGGAGCTGGCGAAGTGGAAGGGGAAGATCGAGAACGTGGCCTCGCGGGCGGAGGTGACATTCGTGGTCACCAACAACCACTTCGAAGGCAAGGCGGCGGTGAATGCCCTGCAGCTGAAGAAGATGCTCGGGCAGAAGGTGAAGGCGCCGGAGACGCTGGTGGAGAGGTACCCGGAGCTGCGGCGGATCGCGGAACCCTAGTTCAACCGCCCGCTGAAGCGGGCTCGTCTGCATCTAGCTTCGCTTACCCACCGCTTTCAAGCGCCCTTCGGGCTGGCTTCCGTGGCGACGAAATGCAACCCCCGCCACGGATTCACACGGATTTGAAACGGATCGCCACGGATTCGCGCTGAGACTGGGCGACTGTTGGCTTTGCTGGTTCTGGTGGACGTCGCTGACGAAAGTAACCGCCTCCTATTGTCCTTCCGTTATCTACAACCCTCGGCCGTTCGGCGGCAGAATCTCGTCTATCCGGGCCAGCTTGGGGCGGTCCGGTCGGCGTGGGAACTTCCGCCGGCGTTCTTTCGTACACATCAGGGAGAGAAGTTCTGAGCCACCCATCCCAGGCGCGCTAACTGGACGCCGTGGGAGCCGTCCAAGGGACAGCAGGGAGGCGGAGGAGGAAGTGATGAGTGCGAAGTACAACAAGATCGTGGACAACATGGCAGTCCGCCTCAGCTTGAACCTGGCGGGCTTCGGCCTGTGGCTGCTCACGGCCTTCGCCATCATGCGCGCGGCCGTCTAGGTCAGCAGCGCACGTCAAGGATCTCGGCGCGTCTTGCCCGGCACGAAGTGTCCGGGGAGGCGCGCCTTTCGCTTTTGGTGAAGAAAAAGGCTAAACCGCAGAGGGCGCAGAGAAGATCCACGCATAGCACGCGGAGAGAACCCTTGCCACGGATTTCACGGATTTGAGACGGATCGCCACTGATACCTACTTTGCCGCGACCTCG
>CAYTPH010000305.1:0-3196 GCA_964439635.1 uncultured Terriglobales bacterium | reverse complement strand
CTGCTGGACATGACGGTGTGCACCTACCCGTTCCTGCTTCCCTATTTCATACCCACCATCCTGGCGGCGGGGACGACGTCGGCCGGTGCGGAGTTCGGGCTGCCGCGGCTGTCGCCGTGGACGGCGGGGCTGCACAACACCTATTCGTGGGCGCTGCTGGTGGCGGTTGTGCTGGCGATCCTGACGGGAGTTGGAAGGAAGGAAGCACCGAGGGCACCGTCGGGCTACGAAACCGAAGTCCTCTGACGCGCGCCCGCCGTACAATCGCGCTATGCGGCTCCTGGTCGTGGAAGACGAGAAGAAGGTCGCGGACTTCATCCGCAAGGGCCTGGAGCAGGAGCACTACGCGGTGGACGTGGCCCACGACGGCGAGGCCGGGGAGCACCTGGCCCGCGACTTCGACTACGACCTGGTGATCCTGGACCTGATGCTGCCCAAGCTGTCGGGGGCGGAGCTGCTCACGCGCCTGCGCCGTTCGAAACCCGACCTGCCCGTCCTGGTGCTCACCGCCCGTTCCAGCGTGGAGGACCGCGTGGCCGGCCTCGACCGCGGCGCCGATGATTTTTTGAGCAAGCCGTTCGCGTTCGCCGAGCTTTCGGCACGGGTGCGGGCGCTGCTGCGGCGGGGCAAGCGGGAGGCGGCGGAGCTGCAGATCGCCGACCTGAAGGTGGACACCGCCACCCGCAGGGTGACGCGCGCGGGGCAGAAGATCGAGCTCTCGGGCAAGGAATATGCGCTGCTCGAATACCTGCTGCGCAACGCGCGGCGGCCGGTGACCCGGACCATGATCATCGAGCACGTGTGGGACATCCACTTCGACAGCCTGACCAACGTGGTGGACGTGTACATCAACTACCTGCGGAAGAAGATCGACAAGGGCTTCACGCCAACGCTCATCCACACCTTGCGCGGGGTGGGCTACGTGGTCTCGGACGAGCAGCCGTGAAACCGCTGGCGGTGCGGACGCGCCTGACGCTGTACTACACGGCCGCACTGGCGCTGGTGCTGGCGGCCATGGGCGTGGTGTCGTACCGCACGCTGGCAGCACGCCTGGATGCCGACGCCAACCAGCGGCTGGAGGAGCTGGCGTCGGGCCTGCGCGGATACTTGCACTTCGAGGGCGGTGGGGTGTCGCTGGCATACGACACCGAGGACCCCGAAGAGGCGCAGTTCATCCGCTCGGCCACGCGCTTCTTCCAGGTGTACGACGCGGCCACGGGCCAGGTGGTGCTGCAGTCGCCGTGGCTGGAGCCGATGAACGCCGACCTGTCCGCCAGCCAGCTGCAAACCCTGCTGCTTCAACCCGCATACGACGAGGTGGACACCGAGCAGGAGCGCCTGCGCTTCCACAACAGCGTGGTGCGGCCGGACGCGCAGCACACCTACCTGCTGCGGGTGGGCATCAACCTGGACCAGAACGACGCGGCGCTGCAACATCTGCTGCGGGTGCTGCTGCTGCTGGCGCCGGCGGGCCTGGCGCTGGCGGCGTTCGGAGGATGGTGGATGGCGCTGCGCCCGGTGCGGGCGCTGCGGCGGGCGGCGCACCGCATCACCATCGCCAAGCTCGACCGGCGGCTGCCGCTGCGCGGCGCCGGCGACGAGTTCGACCAGCTGGCCGACACCTTCAACCAGGTCCTGGCGCGGCTGGAAGACGCGGTGGCGCAGATGCAGCAGTTCACCGCCAGCATCTCGCACGAGCTGCGCACGCCGTTGACGGCCCTGCAGGGCGAGGCCGAGGTGGCCCTGCTGGAGAGCAGCTCGGTGGAGGACTACCGGCGGGTGCTGCGCAGCCAGCTGGAGGAGCTGCAGAAGCTGAGCCGCATGATCCACCAACTGCTGGTGCTGGCGCGCGCCGAGGGCGGCGAGTTCCACCTGGAGTTGAAGCCCGTGGACCTGGCGGCGCTGGTGCGCTCGCTGGCGGAACAGATCGAGCTGCTGGCGTCCGACAAGGGAGTGCAGCTCGCGGTGGGAGCCCCTGCCCCGGTCACCGCCATGGCCGACGCGCCGTGGATCGAGCGGCTGGTGCTGAACCTGCTCGACAACGCCATCAAGTTCACCCCAGCGGGCGGCTGCGTGAGCCTCACCGTGAAAAAGGACGGCGGCACGGCGGTGATCGAGGTGGCGGACACCGGAGCGGGCATCCCCGAGCAGGCGCTGCCGCACATCTTCGAGCGCTTCTATCGCGCCGACCAGTCGCGCTCGGCCGCTGCCGAAGGCGTGGGACTGGGGCTGGCGCTGGTGCATTGGATCGCGGAAGCCCACCGCGGCAAGGTCGAGGTCCACAGCAGCCCCGGGCAGGGCTCGCGGTTCAAGGTCATGCTTCCGTCGCCGATTTCCACAGTCGCTGCCCAATCTTAGAAGAATCTAATGCCCCGCTAATCCAGGCTTAATCGTGCGAAGCCTCTAATCGTCGTGTACCGGGAATCACCCGGCAAGTTTGGAGGAATCGCGAATGAAAAAGATGTTGATCGTCGTGCTGGCTGTCGTCCTGGTCGGCACATTCACGGCATGGGCCGGCACCAGCAAGGGCAGCAAGAAGGAGACGGCGGCGGCGGCGGGCGACACCATGAAGACCAAGGTGGCGCACGGGAAGATCGTGTCGGCCACCGACGACTCGCTGGTGCTCTCGGTCCACAACAAGCTGAAGGGCTCGAAGGACGAGACCTTCGTGCTGAACCCGTCCACGCAGAAGAGCGGCAACCTGGAGCCGGGAGCGATGGCGTCGGTCCACTACAAGATGGACGGCGGCCAGATGGTGGCTACCAGCGTGAAGGCCAAGGAGTCGAAGCAGGCCACGGCCAAGCCGGCCAAGGCGAAGAAGAGCAGCACCAAGTCCTAACGGGCTGGGGCGCTAGGAGGGGGAGGCGCGCCGGCAAGCTGCTCCTCGGCCGGCCCGCCTCTGGCCCCAGAAAGACGTGGCCATGCTGGTTGCGATCTATATCCTGGAAATCTTGTTCTTCGTCGGCCTGGCAGGCTCGACGGTGGTGCTGGTGCTGAGCCTGCTGGACGACGCCCACACCGCGCTGGAGCGCGGCGGCGACAAGCCCTCCCCCGGGTCAATGCCACAGGCCGGACCGAACCCCAGCCCGGAGCGACACCCGCAGCCGGCATGAGCGGCGCCTTCCTACGCGCCGATCACGTTGGGCGCGGGGTGGCCCTCTTCGCGGCAGCGGGCAAGATAGACCTCGAGGACGGT
>CAYTPH010000304.1:0-3196 GCA_964439635.1 uncultured Terriglobales bacterium | reverse complement strand
GGGTCGAAGTAGACCAGCATCTCCTGCAGCCCGAGGAAGTACCACGGCGCCTTGGCCGGGTTCATCGTCAGGTTGGGGTTGGCCGGCTCCTCCAGCGGAGCGTTCAAGGTGATGGACCACACCAGCAGGATGAAGCTCACGATGATGGCCGCCAGGAACTCCACCCGCAGCAGGAACGGCCACACGTGGATCTCCTTCTGCCATCCCGGCTGGAAGGGCCACGTCTTGCGGTGGTGGGTCTTGGCCATCGCCGGATCGGTTTCCAGCTGCCCGATCAGCGCGTCGTTGGCCCGTGCCTGCTTCCACGCCAGCCAGGTGTAGAAGACCACCAGCGGCAGCAGCGCCACGATGGGCACGTTGTCCGGCGTCGACGCGATCTCCCAGAGTTGGTGCCAGTCCATGGACTACCTCCGCGGCTCCTTGATCTCGCTCTCCAGCATCACCGGCGCCGGCCCGCTGATGCCGCCGTCCTTCCGCACCCGCCAGAAGTGCACGATCATGAAGATCGACGCCACGATCGGGATCCCGATGCAGTGCCAGATGTAGCTGCGCAGCAGCGCATTGGCGTCCACGATCGATCCGCCCAGCAGCCCGAAGCGCACGTCGTTGTACGGCGTCATGCCCAGCTCCGGCCCGAACGGCCCCTCGTGCCCCAGCAGCGGCGTGGCCCGCGCCATGTTCGTTCCCACCGTCACCGCCCAGAACCCCAGCTGGTCGTCCGGCAGCAGGTACCCGGTGAACGACAGCAGCAGCGTCAGGACCAGCAGAATGACTCCCACGTTCCAGTTGAACTCTCTCGGCTTCTTGTAGCTTCCGGTGAGGAACACCCGCCACATGTGCAGCCACACCGCGATCACCATCAGGTGCGCCGCCCACCGGTGCATGTTCCTCAAGAGCTTTCCGAACGGAACGTCGTGTTCCAGATACAGAATGTCTCGAAACGCCTGCACCTTCGTCGGATGGTAGTAGTACATCAGGAGGACGCCGGTGAAGGTGAGGACGATGAAGAGGTAGAAGGTGATGCCGCCCATGCCCCAGGTGTACGAATAGCGCACGGCGTCGCGGTTGATCTTGGCAGGGTGAAGATGAAGAAAGACGTTCGAGAGCACGCCCAGGGCGCGGTTGCGCGGGGTGTCGTCGTGCTTGTGGCGGAAGATGGAGGTGAAGAGCTGGGTCTTGGTGGGGTCCTTGACGTGCTCTTTCTGTTCCTTGAGCTTCTGCAGCAGCTCCCTGGGCGCGGCCTTGGCCTCTTCCTTGAAGTCCTGCAGGAGAGGGCGGCGGCCGTCGCCGTTGGCGCCTGCGGGCTTGCCGGTGACCTGAACGTCCTTCTTCTCGTCCGCCATCAGTCAGCTCCTAAACGTTGATGAACGCGCCGTCGTCGTTGAACTGGTTGCGCTGGCCCTTGGGCCAGGCGTAGAGGCGGCTGGTGTCCACCACCACCTGGCCGGTGGGGTCCACTTCCAGGTGGGCGCGGTCCATGGGGCGGGGCGCCGGGCCCTCGAAGTTGATGCCCTCGGCGTCGAAGCCGGAGCCGTGGCAGGGGCACTTGAATTTGTTCTCGCTGGGCTTCCAGTCGGGAGTGCAGCCCAGGTGGGTGCAGCGCGCGTAGATGATGAACAGCCGGTCGGGATTGCGCACCACCCATACCCGGTAGAGCTGCTGCCACTTGGTGTCGACGCCCAGGCCATACTCCGACGGGTAACCGATCTTGAAGACGGTGCTGGGCTCGAACAGGGTGCGGGGCAGGAAGAAACGGAAGAAGGCGAGGGACCAGGCGGCCAGGAAAGCGATGACGCCGGCCCACACCAGGCGGCGTCGGCGCTGGTCGGCCTCGGTGTTCTCCGGACCCACGGCGGCCACGCCGCCGGCGGCCGCGGCCTTCGAGGTCCCCACCGCGGGCGTGCCCACGTACTTGGTGGCCGGGGTCTTCTGCGCCTCCGAAGCGGGTTGCTGCGGCGGCTTCGTTTCCGTGCCAGGATCAGCCATCATCCCTCCGCGGGTTCACTTCGCCGGGGCTAAAGCCCCGCTCTAATCGCATCCTGTCACCGGCCTAAAGGCCGGTGCTCCCACCTGAACTGCGCACGGCCGTGCCACATGAACTTAGTCGGCCGGGACTTCCTGTACCTCGTACTCCCTGCGTGGCACTTCGACAAGCGGTTCCGCGGCGCGCTGGTGCCGATACGGGACGGCATTCAGCACCAGGTCGGCCAATGCGGCGATGAACCGGGGCGAATCGTTCAGCCCGGGCACCATCTCGAAGCGGGTGATGCCGAGGGCAGCCGCCTCTTCGCGGGCCTCGTGGTCGATCTCGCCCAGCGTCTCCACGTGGTCGGAGACGAAGGAGATGGGCACCACGCACACGCTCCTCGTGCCCTCCGAGGCCAGGGCGCGCAGCGTACGGTGCAGCGACGGCTGGAGCCACTTGCTGGCCCCGACCTTGGACTGGTAGCACAGGCGGTGCGGGTTCGCCCAGCCGCCGCGCTGCATCAGCAAGGCGACCGTCTCTTCGATCTGGCGCTGGTAGGGGTCGCCCTTTTCTACGACGGAGACAGGGAGCGAGTGAGCACTGAAGATCAGCGTTGCGTGCCCATCACCGTGATCGGGACCGAAGCGCTCCAGGGTCGAGCTGATGCGCTCGAGCAGGGAATCTAAGTACAGCTCGTTGCGATAGAACTCGGGGACGTAGCGCACGGGGAGAGAGCCGGTGTAGCGGCGGTCCCACTCGTTCAGGCTGCTGCCGGTGGTGGTGGAAGAGTAGTGCGGGTAGAGCGGCAGCAGGACGACTTCGTCGCAGCCCGAAGCCTGGAGCTGCCGGACGGCCTCGGCGGTGAAGGGATGCCAGTAGCGCATGGCGACGAAGCAGCGGGCGTCCACGCCGGCGGCGGCCAGGTGGCGCTCCAGGGCGCGCGCCTGCTGCTCGGTGAAGCGGCGGATGGGCGAGCCCCCGCCGATCACCGCGTAATGGTGCTGGACCTTCTTGGCCCGGGTGGAGGAGATCAGCCTCGCGAGCGGGCGGCGAGCCACGCGGGCGAAGGGGAAGTCGATGATGTCGGGATCGCAGAAAAGGTTAAAGAGGAATGGCTCGATGGCCTCGAGTGTGTCGGGTCCGCCGAGTTGGAAGAGAATTACGCCTAACCTTTTAGAAGCAGGCATTCCCCACTTAGCCCCAAGTGGGTCGAAATACTAGCGAATGGAG
>CAYTPH010000303.1:262-3239 GCA_964439635.1 uncultured Terriglobales bacterium | reverse complement strand
GCCACAGGGTGGGGGCGGCAGCCAGGCGCAGCCAGTCGGCGGTGGTGACGTCCTTCTTGGGGCCGAACTCCAGGGCGATGGTGGTGGCGCCGCTCAGCGCCGAGCTCTTCAATGCATAAAGCTGGTCGAGGGAGGAGGCGAGCTGCTCGTCGGTGAGCTCGTCCTGGGAGGCGGCGGCGAGCTTGGGGTCGGTCTTCAGGCCGTACAGGGCAGAAACCTCGCTGGCCAGGGAGCCCAAGGTGGCCACCTGGATCTGCTTCTCCTCGGCCACCTTCTCCAGCTCGGAGTAGCGGGTCTTGAGGGCGGTGGACTCGCTGCGGAGCTGGTTGAAGTGCATGACTTTCATCAGCATGCGGGTGTAGGACCCGGCCATGCCGGTGATGGTGAACATCCCCAGGACGGCGCCCGCCAGGAAGACGTATAGATAATGGAGGGGAATCGGGATCTTGCGGAGCTGGCCCTCACCGTCGCGCGCCACCAGCATGATGTAAAAGCGCTTTCGCAAAGGTAATCTCCGTAACGGTTTGGTCTCTGGTCCCGGTTACTCGTTGGGCCCCTCTTGCTTCCGCGCCGGACTCCGTGGTTTTGAAGTCGTGTTCGGCGACGGTGGCGGGCAACCGCTCCGCCCAGGGCCTAGCCAGACATGTTAGGAACGACGGGACAGGCTAGCAGTCACCCCGTTCCAGTGTCAACCAGAGTACCTGCAAATTGGCCCCCCACTGTAGATGCCTTAGGTGCAAACCAGAGGGCAGCCAAGGTATACGACTTTAGTAACAGGGGAAGGAATGAAGCACCTACCACGGATCAACACGGATCGGCACGGATGCTAAACGAAAGGCTGAAATGCAGATGGCGGGGAGAAAGCCGGCGAGGGTGCCGAGGCTACGTCTGCTAACATGAGTGGTTTGTATGGCTTCTTCTGTGCGAGTCCGGTTCGCGCCGTCGCCCACGGGGTACTTGCACGTAGGCAGCGCCCGGACGTTCATCTTCAACTGGCTGTACGCCCGCCGGAGCGGCGGCACCATGATCTTCCGGTTGGACGACACCGACCTGGAGCGCAACACCCAGGAGAGCGTGGACTCCATCTTCGAGGGGCTGCGCTGGCTGGGGCTGGACTGGCAGGAGGAGTACCGCCAGTCGGACCGGCTGGAACTGCACCGCCAGGCCGCCTGGAGGATCTTCGAGCGGGGCCTGGCCTACCGCGACTTCACCCCGGCGGCTGCGGGCGAGCGCGACCGCAGCGAGGCCACCTGGCTCTACAACCGGGAGATGCGGGAGCTATCCCGGGAGGAGAGCGACCGCCGGGCGGCGGCCGGTGCGCCCTTCGCCCTGCGCTTCCGGGTGCCGCGCGATACCGAGGAGCCGGTCCGCTTCGACGACGCCGTCTATGGACCGCAGGAGAAGTCCTCGGCCGACATCGAGGACTTCGCCCTGCTGCGGTCGGATGGCATGCCGACCTACCACATGGCCTCCTGCGCCGACGACGTGGAGCTGGGCATCACCCACATCGTCCGCGGCCAGGACCACCTGACCAACACCTTCAAGCACGTGTACATCTTCCGCGCCTTGGGGGCAGAGCCGCCGACCTTCGCCCACCTGCCGCTGCTGGTCGCCCCCGACGGCGCCAAGCTGTCGAAGCGCAAGCACGGGCCCATCGTCAGCGTAACCACCTACCGCGATGCCGGCTTCCTGCCGCAGGCTTTCATCAACTTCCTGTGCCTGCTGGGGTGGTCGCCGAAGGACGACCGCCAGTACCTGCCGCTCCAAGACATCGTGCAGATCTTCTCCCTGGAGAACATCAACCGGGCCAATGCGGTCATCAACTTCCAGGAGCCTGCGGTCACGGCGGAGGAGATGTTCGATCCCAAGGCGCTGTGGCTGAACGCGCAGTACATCCACGCCATGCCGGAGGAGGAGCTGGCGGAGCGGCTGCTACCCATCCTGCGCCGCGCCTATGGCGACCAGGTCACCGAGGAGAAGGTGCGGCAGATCGCGCCGTTAGTGCGGGAGCGCATCCGGCTGCTGAACGACGTGGTGCAAGTGGCCGACTTCTTCTTCGTGGAAGAGCTACCCGCCTACGACCCCGCGCTGCTGGTCCCGCAGAAGGGCGACAAGGCCATGGCCCGCCGCGTCCTGGAACGCGCCCGCGAGGTGCTGGCTGCAACCGAGTTCACCCACGACGCCCTCGACCAGACGCTGCGCGGAGCGGCGAAAGACCTGGGCGTGAAGGCGGGACAGATGTTCACGCCCATCCGCGTGGCGGTCACCGGAAGGACGGCTTCGCCGGGACTGTTCGAGACGCTGGCGGTGCTGGGGCGGGAGACGACGCTGAAACGCATTGGGCGCGCATTGGACAAGGTGCAGCAGCCGACAACGACCTGAGCCGTGTGGCGTTTATACTAAGAAATTCAGCCATGAACGCCACCAATCCCAGCACCGGCCCCGAAGCGGCGAGCACCCCGCCCGAGCCCCGTCCCTCGAACTTCATCCGCGACATCATCGTCGAGGACTTGAAGGCCAAGAAGTTCGGCGACGCGGTGGTGCAGACCCGCTTCCCTCCCGAGCCCAACGGCTACCTGCACATCGGCCACGCCAAGGCCATCTGCCTCGACTTCCAACTGGCCGACGAGTTCGGCGGCCGCACCAACCTGCGCTTCGACGACACCAATCCCGAGAAAGAAGAGCAGGAGTACGTGGACTCCATCCTGGAGGACGTGAAGTGGCTGGGCTTCGAGTGGGAAGGGCTGTTCTACGCCTCCGACTACTTCGACCAGCTGCATGGCTGGGCGGTGGAGCTGATCCAGAAGGGCAAGGCCTTCGTCTGCGACC
Organism: uncultured Terriglobales bacterium; assembly: GCA_964439635.1. Taxonomy (GTDB): domain Bacteria; phylum Acidobacteriota; class Terriglobia; order Terriglobales; family Acidobacteriaceae; genus CAYTPH01. Next base: position 410 of record CAYTPH010000303.1, on the reverse strand, counting down.
TGACCCAGGACGAGATCCGCGAGTACCGCGGCACCCTGACCGAGCCCGGCCGCGAGAGTCCCTTCCGCAACCGCTCCGTCGAGGAGAACCTGCGCCTGTTCGAGCGCATGCGCCAGGGCGAGTTCCCCAACGGAGCCCGGACGCTGCG
>CAYTPH010000303.1:0-252 GCA_964439635.1 uncultured Terriglobales bacterium | reverse complement strand
TGGCGTCGCCCAACTTCAACATGCGCGACCCGGTGATGTACCGCATCCTGCATGCCGAGCACCACCGCACGGGCGACGCGTGGTGCATCTATCCGACCTACGACTACGCGCACGGGCAGTCGGATTCCATCGAGCGCATCACCCACTCCATGTGCACGCTGGAGTTCGCCGACCACCAGCCCATCTACCGCTGGTACATCTAGCAGCTGGGCATCTTCCACTCGCAGCAGATCGAGTTCGACCGCCTGAACC
>CAYTPH010000302.1:0-3257 GCA_964439635.1 uncultured Terriglobales bacterium | reverse complement strand
CATGCCGCTGAAGATGGCCCCGGCGAAGAAGTAAGGCGGGCAGATGGTGGCGTGCCAGACGGGGATGACCGAGGTGGCGAAGTCCCAGCTCACGATGGTGTGCACCGAGACCACCAGCGGCGTGGCCAGGCCGGCCAGCAGCAGGTACACGGTCTCGTATTGCAGCCAGGTGCGATAGCTGCCGGTCCAGCCGAGCGAGAAGAACGAGGCCAGCCTCTGCCGCAGGCCGGGCTGGGCGCGGTCGCGGATGGTCGCCAGGTCGGGGATCAGGCCCACGTACCAGAACATCAGCGAGATGGTGAAGTAGGTGGAGATGGCGAAGAAGTCCCATACCAGCGGTGAGCGGAAGTTCACCCACAGCGAGCCGCGGGTGTTGGGATAGGGGAACATCCAGCCCGCCAGCCAGGGCCGCCCCATGTGGATGAGCGGGTAGATGCCGGCGCACATCACGGCGAAAATGGTCATGGCCTCGGCGGCGCGGTTGACCGAGTTTCTCCACCGCTGCCGCAGCAGGAAGAGGATGGCGGAGATGAGCGTGCCGGCGTGCCCGATGCCGATCCAGAAGACGAAGTTGGTGATGTCAAAAGCCCAGCCGACGGTGCGGTTCAGGCCCCAGGTGCCGATGCCCGTCTTCATCTGGTAGGCGACCGCGGCCGCGCCCATGGCCGCCAGCGCCGCGGACACCAGGAACGCGGTCCACCACATGGCGCCGGGGCGGCGGTCCATCACTCCGCAGATGTCGCGCGTGACCTCGGCCGGCGTCTTGTTGCCGTCGATCACCGGGCGCCGCAGCACGTTGTTGACCTCACCCATGGTGTTCTTCCTTCTCCTCGCGGTTGCTCACGGCGCGCAGGTAGGTGACCGACGGCCGCACGTTCAGCTCCTCCAGCACGCGGTAGGCGCGGCCGCTGGCCATCAGCTTCGCTACTTTGCTTTCGGGGTCGTTCATGTCGCCGAAGACGATGGCCCCGGCGGGACAGGATTGCTGGCAGGCGGTCCGGATGTCGCCGTCCTTCACCTTCTCGCCGCGGGCGCGCGCCGCCAGCTTGGCCTCCTGGATGCGCTGCACGCAGAAGGTGCACTTCTCCATGATGCCGCGGGTGCGCACGGTGACGTCGGGGTTCAGCACCAGGTTCTGGAGGCGGTCGTCGTGCGCGTAGTCGAACCAGTTGAAGCGCCGCACTTTGTAGGCGCAGTTGTTGGCGCAGTAGCGGGTGCCGACGCAGCGGTTGTACACCTGCTGGTTCAGCCCTTCCTCGCTGTGCACCGTGGCCAGCACCGGGCAGACGTTCTCGCAGCTGGCGTGCTCGCACTGCTGGCACATCATGGGTTGGTGGACGGTCTCGACGCCGGCAGCGGTCTCGGCGTAGTAGCGGTCGATGCGCAGCCAGTGCATCTCGCGCTTGCGGCGCACCTCGTCCTTGCCGACCACCGGGATGTTGTTCTCCGCCTGGCAGGCGACCACACACGCCGAACAGCCGGTGCACGCGGTGAGGTCGATGGCCATGGCCCAGCGATGTCCGGTGTAAGGGTGGTCGGCCGGGTAGAGCTCGCCCTCGACCTGGTGCTGGTGCGGCGCGCCGGCTTTGGGATCTTTCGCGAGCGCCGCCAGCGTAGTGCTCTGCACGATGGGCCGGGGCTCGGGGGCACCGAAGGCGAGCGGATTGGGAGCGGCCAGGTTGTGGTGATCTTGCGTCGAGGCCAGCTCGTGCAGGTGGGCACCGCGCGTCAGCTTGACCGAACGGGTGTAGTGCAGCGCTCCGTTGCGCAACTCGAGCAGAGGCGCCGCATTCATCCCCACCAGCCCGTTCTCGCCGACGCTCAGCTTCGACTCCAGCCACTGCGGTCCTACCTTGGCGAAGCGCGCGCTCATCTGGCTGCCGTAGCCGAGTGCCACCGCCACCGCGCGGCCGTGCTGCCCAGGCTGGATGTACGCCGGCAGGACTACGCTCTTGCCGTCCGCCTCGATCAGCACCGTCTGGCCCTGCTCGACGCCGAGGGCCTTCGCGGTTGCGGGTGAGAGCGACGCGTAGTTGTCCCACGTGATCTTGGTGACCGGGTCGGGCAGCTCGTGCAGCCAGGGGTTGTAGGCGTGGCGGCCGTCACCCATGCCGACCGTCGGGTGCAGCACCAGCGCGTACTCGTCGGCGGCCGGCGCCTGCGCCGATGGAGCGGCGAGCGCTCCCAGGTTGAAGGCCGACAACTTCAGCGGCTTGGCGTCGACCTGGACGAAGCCGTCGTGCACCGCGCGGTCCCAGAAGCGGCCGAAGTCCTTCTCCTGGCTCTGCCGTGCAAAGACCGACTTGCGCCAGCTCTCGCGCATCAGGTCGAGTGCCTTGTCCGGCAGGCCCGACCACAGTGCGAGCGATTCGATCATCGGCCGCGTCTGCGCCAGTGGGCGGATGGCCGGCTGGCTCACGCTGATCACCCCGGCAACCGCTTCGGCGTCGCTCCAGCTCTCGAGTGCATTGTGGTCGGGGCAGATCCAGTGGGCCGCAGCCGCTGTCTCATCCGGGCGCTCGGCGAAGCTGACCACTAACGGGACGTTCTTCAGTGCGTTGGCAATCTCGGCGCCGTCTGGCAGGTCAAACACCGGATTGGCGCGGTAGATGACGAGCGCGGCGACCTTGCCCGCCTTCACCTCGGCGAGGAGGGCGGCGAGTTCGGAATCGCTTCCCTGCTGCTGATACGAGGGGCGCTCGAGGTCGAGGGTCTGGCCGTAGTTGCCGAGCGCGTGGTTGAGGAAGTTCACCAGCGCCTGCACCGCAACATCATTGCTGCCGCAGACCACCAGGCTCTTGCCGCGTGCATTCCAGAGGCGCCCCGCGAGTTCTTCGACTTCCTTGGTAGAGACGTAGCTAGCTCCGTCTCTACTGAAAGGCACGGCGATTCCCGCATGTTCGGCAACCCGTGCTGCCACGGCCGCCACCATCGCGCCCAGCTCGTGCGGCGCCACCACGATGCGCCGGTCGGCGTTCGAGCCGGTCAGCGAGAGGCGCGACTCCACCTGCGCGTGCCAGCTCATGCGCGGCGGGTCGCCGGCCAGGGTGCGCCCGTCCTGGTAGGCGCGGGTGAACTCCACCGGCGAGATCCACGTGCCCAGAAAGTCGGCGTCGAAGCTGACGATCACTTCGGCCTTGTTGAAGCCATACCGCGGTAGGGCCCGCGCGCCGTGCGTCTTCTGGTGAGCGTCGAGAATGGCGGAGACCGACAGCGCGTCGTACTGCACATGCTTGCCGTCGGCAAAGCCCGCCAGG
>CAYTPH010000301.1:0-3261 GCA_964439635.1 uncultured Terriglobales bacterium | reverse complement strand
CGCGCGGGCGCCGACGTGCTCCACGTTGGCGCGGGTGGTGTCGAAGTGGGTGTTGTTGGGCACCACGTCGCCCTTCTTGCACATGGTGCCGAACAGGATGCGCTCGGCTGCCCGGCCCTGGTGGGTGGGGATCACGTGCTTGTAGCCGAAGATGTCCTGCACCGAGTCGCGGACGTGGTCGAAGCTGCGGCTGCCGGCATAGCTCTCGTCGCCGACCATCATGGCGGCCCACTGCACCGCCGACATGGCGCCAGTGCCGGAGTCGGTGAGCAGATCGATGAGGACATCTTCCGCGGGCAACAGGAAGAGGTTGTAGTGGGCGGCGCGGAGCAGCTGCTCGCGTTCGGCACGGGTGGTCCAGCGGATGGTCTCGACCGACTTGATGCGGAACGGCTCGATGATGGTGCGGACGGGCATGGCGGCCTCTTGCGGCGCGAGAATGTATGAGTGCGATGACGCACTTTCCATTGTAGGGCGCGGCGCGGCCGCCCCCTAATACCAAATGCCGCCTACGCTCCCGCGGCGACTTTGACCTCCGAAGTGCAGTGCGGGCAGCGCGTCGCCTTCAGGGGAATGGCGGTCAGGCAGAAGGGGCAGTCGCGTGTGGTGGGCGCCGCCGGGGCAGCCTGCTGCCGCTTCAGCCGGTTCACCTGCTTCACCAGCAGGAAGATGGCGAAGGCCACCAGGATGAAGTTGAGCACGTGGTTCACGAACATGCCGTAGTTGATGGTGGGAGCGCCGGCGGCCTTGGCGGCGGCCAGGCTGTCGAACGCTTGCCCGGTCAGACTGACGAACAGGTTGGTGAAGTCCACCTTGCCGATCAGCAGGCCGAGCGGCGGCATGAGCAGGTCCTCGACGAACGAGGTGATGATCTTGCCGAAGGCCACGCCCATGATGATGCCGATGGCCATGTCGAGCACGTTGCCACGGACGGCGAATTCCTTGAACTCTTTGAACATACGGCCCCCTTTGGGATGGAGCACGCGCACCGGGCTGACCATGGGAGGGATGAAATCGGACGGAGTGAGGTCGTCGGGGTTCATGCCGGCCTGCCGGAGCTGCGTCTCGGGTGAGGCGCAATGCTGACGCCGGGAGGGCGGCGAAGTCAAGCTGCGGACAATGCCCGGCGTCGTTGCCTGCCACGCTTAGGTGTCGCGCCCCACGAGAAAAGCCGCCCTTGCGGGCGGCTCACTCACCATTCAGTAGGAGGGCTGGTAGCGCTACCGGGAATCGAACCCGGGTTTGAAGATTGAGAATCTTCCGTCCTAACCCCTAGACGATAGCGCCACGGGAACAGAAAAAATTATAGCAAAGCGGGCGGAGCCCGTCAGCCCGGCGGGGCCGCTACTTGCCGTGTTGGTGCGCCTTCGCCGCCTCGATGCCGGCCAGCAGGTCGGAAGGCAGGCGGGGCGAGGAGAGCAGCTCCTCGAACACCTGCCAGCGCTTCTGCAGGTTGGCCTCGGTGCCGCCCCTGGCTTCCACGTACTCCTGCGCCAGCCGCTTGCCGTAGTTGTAATTGATGACGTAGCTGCGGTAGCGGTCGATGAAGTCCACGTACTTCTTGGCCGTGTCCGCGTGCATGAGGCTGAACTTCTGCAGCCACTGGGCGGCGGTCGCGGCGTCGATCTTGCCGTCGAGGTAACGGCGCGCGGCCTCGTTGGTGGCGAAGCTGAGGTCCTCGGTCAGCTGCTGCACGCGGGAGTAGCGGTCGGCTTTCGCCGGGTCGAGGCCGGCGGCGGGATAGAGCACCTTCTTCTCGAATTCCCGGCGCTCCTGCTCCGGGAAGGCGACGTCGGTGCCGAAGTTGGCCGTGCCCTCGGCGATGAACGACTGCGGGCTGTACAGCGGGTAGACGGTGTACTCCACCCAGCCGCGGTTGCGGACCAGGTTCTTCTCCAGCAGCAGGTTGTAGACGTGGTGGCCGGGGTAGCCCTCGTGGCAGGCCAGGCCGAGAGCGCCGCTGATGTACTTGGGCAGGTCGGTGTTCACCTGGATGAGGCTCTTATAGTCGCCCTTGTACCAGTTGTAGCCGCTCCAGGGCTGGTTCTTCACGTACTCGATGGTGAAGCTCTCGCTCTTGGGCAGGTCGATGTGCATGAGGGTGCGCTGGCGGCAGCCGTCCACCGCCGCCTGGAAGACGGCGTCGAGCTTGTCCGGTGGGACCTTGAAGTCCTTGCGGAAAGCTTCGTAGCGCTCCAGCACCGTGCCCTGACCGGGGAGCTCCTTGTCGAGCCTGGCCAGGGTCTTCTCGAAGTGCTCCTCGGAGTAGTGCGGGGCGACGACGTCGTAGAGGCGCTTGGATTCCTCGTCGAAGGTGAACTTCTTGCCCTCGAGCATCTCCACGCGGGCGACCAGGGCGCCGAGCTGCTTCTTCAGGTAGTTGTGGCGGAGGGTGATCATCTCCTCCTGCGCGACCATCATCTTGTCCAGGTCGGCGAGGAGCTTTTCGGCTTCGCCGCGGAGCTGAGCGAGGGGCCGCTTGCCGGCCTTCTCGGCTTCGGTCTTCCACCCGGCGGGGCCGTAGAAGGCGTCCACGTAGTCGGGATCGTGCTGGCCGACGGCGAGGACGAGTTTCACGTAGGACTGGGCGACGCGATCCATGTCGCTTTTGGGAGCTTGGGCGGAAGCGGCGGTAATAAGGAAGAGGACAGAGAGAAGGACAAGTAGCTTGGTCATAGGGTTCGATTGTAACGAAGGAACACCCCCACCCTAGCCAAAACCGGGCTAGGGTGGGGCACCCCTGGGATTCCCGTACAGATAGTTGATTTCACGGCAAATCGCGGTGTTGACAACTTGGGCGGGCGGTAGCAGAATCCCAGGCATAGGCGAAGAAAAAGCGAAATAGCTTCCTCTCCGCTCGCCGCGCGGCCTTCCAGTCACCCCAAAGCCAGGCCGGGCGGTCCCTTCGAGGTGTCCCATGAAGTCCGCTGCCCTTCGTGCCGTGGAATCGCAAGTGGAATCGGCGCTGGCCGGGCGGGTGCTCTCGCCTTTCGGAGTGCGCCCACCGCGACAGCCGGAGACGTTCCCCACCGGAATCCCCCAAGTTGATGCCCTTACCGGCGGCGTGCCGCGCGGGACATTGACAGAGATTTACGGGCCGGCGTCATCCGGACGGACCAGCTTGCTGCTGTCGTTGATCGCTCAGGTCACAGCAAGGGAAGAAGTGTGCGCGGTGGTGGATGCGACCGACGCGTTCAATCCGGAGGTGGCGGCGGCAGCGGGGGTGGAGCTAGGACGGATCCTGTGGGTGCGATGCAAAAC
>CAYTPH010000300.1:0-3355 GCA_964439635.1 uncultured Terriglobales bacterium | reverse complement strand
GGAGGGGGCGGCGGCTACGGCCGGTACTGACTCCCTGGACAAAAAGAAAGGGCGGCCTCCACGGCCGCCCTTGATTCTTGGCTGATGCTTACAGCGGCTGAACGTTCTCCGCCTGCCAGCCCTTCGGTCCCTTTACGACGCTGAACTGCACCGCCTGGCCTTCCTGCAGGCTGCGGAAACCGTTCGCCTGGATGGCCGAGAAATGCACGAAAACGTCTTCGCCGTTCTGACGGCTGATGAAGCCGTAGCCCTTGGCGTCGTTAAACCACTTCACTGTTCCTTGTTCCATTGTGTTGCACACTCTTCGTTTCTTGGATTTACGTGGAGGTGAACCGGAAGGTACTGCAGAGGCGGGTGACTCACGAGGAGGAACCGCTCACAACCGCGTTCAAACTTCTACGCACCCCTAAGATAGCACGATTCCAGGGCCCGTGACCGGGGCGGGAAAAATAAACTCAGCGCGGCGGCGCCGAGCCCTGGAGGCTCCCACAGGTGCAGGGTGATGACCCACCGCCCCGCCGGCAGGACGGTTCTGCGGTGGTAGACTCGCTTGCTCAAACCGTGGATGGAGGACCAGTCAATGCCCAAGTACGTGATCGAGCGTGAGATCCCTGGAGCGGGAAAGCTGAGCGCGCAGGAACTACAGGCCATCTCGCAGAAGTCGTGCGGAGTGCTGCGGAACATGGGGCCGCAGATCCAGTGGGTGCACAGCTACGTGACCGGCGACAAGGTCTACTGCATCTACATCGCGCCCGACGAAGAGTCGGTGCGGGAGCATGCCCGCCAGGGCGGGTTCCCGGCCAACCGCATCTCGGAGGTCAAGACCATCATCGACCCGACCACGTCGGAGAGGCGAGCGGGAGCGGGGAAGGCCTAGAGACCGGCGCCGCGGGCCCGGGCGGCGGCCATGCGGGCGGCGAGCTCCTTCATCAGCTTGGCGGCGACTGCCGCGGTGATGCCGCCTGGGTCGCGGGCGGGGTTGAGCTCCACGATGTCGGCGGCGACGATGGGAGCGGCGATGGACTGGATGGCGGCCAGCGCCTGCCGCGTGGTCATGCCTCCTGGCTCGGGATGGGAGACGCCGGGGGCGCACGCGGGGTCGAGCGCGTCCAGGTCGAACGACAGGTAGACGGGGCCGTCCAGACGCGGCAGGCCGCCGTCCCAGTCCTTCATCTCGGTCATCTCCACGCCGAAGCGGCGCGCCTGCTCGCGCTGCTGCGGATTGACCGTCCGGATCCCCACCTGGACCAGCCGCCGCGCCAGTCCCTCCTCCATGATGCGGGCGAAAGGACAGGCGTGGGAGAGGCGACTGCCCTGGAACTCGTCGTAGAGGTCGGGGTGGGCGTCGAAGTGGAGGATGGTCAGCGTCGGGAACCTGCGGGCGAGGGCGCGGACGATGGGATAGGTGAGCGAATGGTCGCCGCCCAGCAGGAGCGGCGCTCGGCCTGGCTCGAGCTGCGCGGTCACCGCCTGGTCCACCACCGCCAGGAAGTCGCAGCCCTCGGGGAAAGCGGCGTCGCCGGCGTCGTGCAGCAGGAGCGCGACATCCTGGCCGTCCTCGGCCATGGTGTTGGTGCGGTCGCAGCGGAAGGCCTCGCGGATGGCGGCGGGCGCGGCCGCCGCGCCCTTCAGGTAGGAGCTGTTGCCGTCGAACGGCAGCCCCAGCAAGGCGATGGGACGATCCATAGGCAGGCGATTCTATACCGCAGTGCGGCCGGGGCCAGTAGCGGAGCGGCAGTTGGACATGCCTCGCGCCTCTCATCTATAACTCAGATTCCGCAGCATCCAGACCTTCAGGAGGTTCCGCATGCTCCTACACCGCCGTGTGGCTGCAACACTCGTCTTCATCCTACTTCTCACCTCGGCTGCGCTGGGACAGGACGCCCGGCTGCAGCAGATCGAACAGTACATCCAGAAGTCCATGCAGGACTGGAAGGTCCCGGGCGTGGCCGTGGCCATCGTCAAGGACGACAAGGTGGTCTTCGCCAAGGGGTTCGGGACGCGCGAGCTGGGCGCGAACCAGCCGGTGGACGAGAATACCGTCTTCGCCATCGCCTCCAACTCCAAGGCCTTCTGCGCCGCCGCGCTGGCCATCCTGGTGGACGAAGGCAAACTGAAGTGGGACGACCCGGTCACCAAGTACCTGCCCGGCTTCCAGATGTTCGACCCCTACGTGACCCGGGAGACCACCCTCCGCGACCTGCTCTCCCACCGGGTGGGGCTGCGGACGTTCAGCGGCGACCTGCTGTGGTACGAGGCCACCTACCCGCGGGAGGAGGTAGTCCGCCGGGTGCGCTTTCTTCCGCCCTCACACGGCTTCCGCGAGAAGTACGGCTACTCCAACCTGATGTACACCGCCGCCGGCGAGGTGGTGGAAGCGGTCACCGGCAAGAGCTACGACGACTTCGTGCGCGAGCGCATCTTCGGGCCGCTGGGGATGAAGCGCACGGTCACCAGCGTGCGCGCCTTTGAGAAGATGGAGAACGTCTCGCGTCCCCACAACGAGAGCACGGGCAGACTGCGCGCGTTGCCGTACGGGAACGTGGACGGCGGCGGCGCGGGGGTGAACGTGAACTCCTCGGTGCGCGACCTGGCGCAATGGATGCGCCTGCAGCTGGGGCGCGGCCAGTACGAGGGCAAGCAGATCTTCAGCCCCGCCGCCTCGCGCGAGATGTGGCAACCCGCCATCTTCCAGAAGGTGAGCGAGGAATCGGAGAAGTTCATCCCCTCCCGCCACTTCAACCTGTACGGTCTGGGATGGGGACTGAGCGATTACCAGGGCCGCAAGATCGTCTCCCACGGCGGAGCGCTCGACGGCTTCTTCTCGGGAACCACCTTGGTGCCGGAGGAGAACCTGGGCGTGGTGGTCCTGACCAACAGCGAGACGCCGCTGATGAACGTGATCTGGCGCCGGGTGGTAGACGCGTATGTGGGCGCGGCGGAGCGCGACTGGAGCAGCGAGGTGCTGAAGCAGGTCCGCGACGCCGACGAGAAAGAGGCGGCGGAGGAAAAGGAGCGCACGAAGCGGGTGGAAGGCACCAAGCCCTCCCTCGTCCCTGCTGGGTACGCGGGGACCTACCGCTCGGAGATGTACGGCGACGTCACGGTCGCCGAAGAGGGCGGCAAACTGGTGCTGCGCATGGCGCCGGCGCCGCGGCTGGTGGCCGACCTGGAACACTGGCACTACGACACCTTCCTGGTGCGCTGGCGGGAGTCCGCGCCCTACAACTTCAAACAGAAAGGCTTCGCCACGTTCGTCCTGGACAATCAAGGCAGGGCGGCGGGCCTGAAGATCGACCAGCCCAACCCGGATTTTCATTTCTTCGAGCTGGGCGAGATGAAGCTGGTGACCACC
>CAYTPH010000299.1:313-3400 GCA_964439635.1 uncultured Terriglobales bacterium | reverse complement strand
TTATCCACCCGGAGAAGCCGCACAACCTCGAGAAGGACTACCACCACGTCTTCGGCGACCCGGAGGCGGGCTTCACCGAGGCTGACGTGGTGGCGGAGGCGCGTTACCTCGCCAACGAGGTGACGCACGCCGCCATGGAGCCGCACTCTACCCTGGCGCAATTCGATTTCGATCCGCACAGCGGGCGGCCGGACCGCCTGACGGTGTGGTCGTCCACCCAGGTGCCGTATTACCTGCAGCACAAGCTGTCGCTGGTGCTGGAGATGCCGATGTCGCGCATCCGGGTGATCAAGCCGCTGGTGGGCGGCGGCTTCGGCGGCAAGAGCGAGATCATTCCGCTGGAGATCATCGCCGCGGTGGCGGCGCGCCAGGCCAAGGCGCCGGTCAAGATCACCTACACCCGCGAAGAAGTGGTCTGGGCGCACCGCGGGCGCCCGCGCACCATCATCGACCTGAAGACCGGGGTGAAGAGGGACGGGCGGATTACCGCCGTCGCCGCCAAGGTCATCCAGGACGGCGGCGCGTACTGCTCCTACGGTGTAGTGACCATCTTGTACTCAGGCGCGCTGCTGGGCGCGCTCTACGACATCCCCAACTTCCGCTACGACGGCTATCGCGTGCTCACCAACAAGCCGGCGTGCGGGGCCATGCGCGGGCACGGCACAGTGAACGTCCGCTTCGCCTTCGAGTCGCAACTGGACGAGCTGGCGGCGAAGCTGGGCATCGACTCGACAGAGATCCGGCGGCGCAATCTGCTGAAGCCGCCCTGCATCACCGTGAACGGCCTGCGGGTGCAGAGTTACGGGCTGCCGGAGTGCATCGAGAAGGTCTTCGAGCGCTCGGGCTGGCGCCAACGCAAAGGCAAGCTGCCGCCGGGCCGCGGCCTGGGCATCGCCTGCTCGCACTACGTGAGCGGCGCGGCCAACTCCATCATCCGGTCCGACATGCCGCACTCCACGGTGAACATCAAGATCGACCGCGACGGCGGCGTGGTGGTTTACACCGGCGCCTCCGACATCGGCCAGGGCTCGGACACCATGGTGGCGCAGATCGCGGCCGAGGTGCTGGGCTGCAAGCTGGGGCGGGTGAAGGTGGTCGCGGCCGACACCGACCTGACCCCCATCGACATCGGCTCCTACTCCAGCCGCGTCACCTTCATGAACGGCAACGCCACCCTGCGGGCGGCGGAAGAGGTGAAGAAGGCCATCGTTTCGGCGGCGGCACGGAAGATGAACTGCGCCCCCGAGGACGTGGTCATGCGCGACGACATGGTCTGGAAGAAAGGCGCCCAGCCGAAGGCCGGCGCGTCGGCGCGGGAGGTGCTGGAAGCCAAGGAAGCGCCGCGCGGGGGTGGGGAAGTGTCGGGGCGCGTCGAGGGCCAGATCCTGCGCGGGTCGCTGCAGCAGAAGCGGAAGGACGAAGGGCCGAAGGAGCGGATGAGCTTCGAGGAGGCGGTGGTCGCGGCCATCGACTTCCACGGGGCGCTCACCGGCACCGGCGCCTACGCGCCGCCGGTAGAGGCGCGCGGAGGCAAGCATAAGGGCGGAGGCGTGGGGCCCTCCCCGGCGTACTCGTACTCGGCACAGGTGGCCGAGGTGAGCGTGGATGAGGAGACGGGTATCGTGACCGTCCACAAGGTCTGGGCGGCGCACGATTGCGGCCGGGCGCTCAATCCCGTCTCCGTCGAGGGCCAGGTGATCGGCTCGGTGTGGATGGGGCTGGGGCAGGCGTTGCAGGAAGAGATGGTGTGGAAGGACGGCCTGCTGATGAACCCCGGGCTGCTGGAGTACCGCTCGGCGTCGTCGGTGGAGTCGCCGGAGATCGAGTGCATCATCGTGGAGAGCGTGGACCCTGAGGGGCCGTTCGGCGCTAAGGAGGCCAGCGAAGGCTCGCTGGCGGCAGCCATTCCGGCGGTGGCCAATGCGATCTACGACGCGGTAGGCGTACGTCTGCGCGAGGCGCCGTTCACCCCGGAGCGGGTGTTGGCGGCACTGCGGGCGAAGAAGCAGCAGGCCAAGAAGGTCGACCTGACCGAGGGCATCGACCCGACCGCCCCGGCAAAGCTGCGCGAACACGGCGGAGCGCTTTGGTCCCGCGGCAAGGGGCCCACGCGGCACCCGGCGGACCCAGCTGTGCGGGCAGGCACGGCGCCGCTGACGACCGGAGGCGACGACTAGATGAGCCTCCCGGATTTCAAGCTGTTGCGGCCGAAGAGCCTCGACGAGGCGGTGGGATACCTGTCGAAGCACGGGCCGGACGTCCAGATCCTGGCGGGCGGCACCGACCTGATCCCCTCCATGAAGCAAAAGCTGTTCACGCCGCCGTACGTGCTCGACTTGCGCGGACTGGAAGAGCTGAAAGGCATCCGCTCTTTGCCGGGTGGCGGGGTGGAGATCGGCGCGCTGACCACGCTGTCGGCCATCGAGGACTCGGAATTCCTGCGGCGCAGCTACCCGGTGCTTCGCGAGGCCGCGCTGACCGTGGCCTCGCCCATCCTGCGCATGATGGGCACCATCGGCGGCAACATCTGCCTGGACACGCGCTGCCTCTGGTACAACCAGTCGCTGGCCTGGCGGAAGTCGTGCGGTTTCTGCATCAAGAAGGAAGGTGACCTGTGCCACGTCGCCCCCGGCGGCAAGAAGTGCTGGGCGGCGTTCTCCGGCGACACCGCCCCTGCGCTGCTGTGCCTGGGGGCAGAGGTGGAGATTGTCGGCCCGCAGGGCAGCCGGCGCGTGGCCATGAAGGACCTGTACACCAACGTGGGCGATGCGCGCATCCGCCTGGAGAAGACTGAGCTCCTGACGCGCGTCTTCCTGCCGGAGACCACCGCCAACTGGCGGGGCGCCTATCTGAAGCTGCGGCTGCGCGGCTCCATCGACTACCCGCTCGCCGGCGTAGCAGTCGCGCTCAAGATGAACGGCAAGGTGGAGGACGCGCGCGTGGCCATCACCGCGGTGAATCCCGCGCCGCTGCTGGTGCCGGACGCCAACCACGCGCTCATCGGCAAGCGCGCAGGCGAGGAGCTGGAGCATGCCGCCGTGGTCGTCGGCGAGCTGGCGGCCAAGACCGCCAAGCCGCTGACCACTT
>CAYTPH010000299.1:0-303 GCA_964439635.1 uncultured Terriglobales bacterium | reverse complement strand
CACCTCAGCGCTCACGCCGGAGTACCGGCGGGAGATGGTGCGGGTGTTCGCCAAGCGGGCGGTTCTTAAGGCAGCCAGCGGTTGAACGAATCCCTCCTAGCCCGATACAGCCGTTTGTCCGATGAGCAGAAGATCGTGTGTCTCGCAACGCTGGCACACGACCTGACAGTCGATTTCCGAGCGCTTGTCCATGACGAAGCGCCCGTCGACCGGCTTTCGCGGGTCAACGAGATGCAGCATCAGATCTCATCGATGATTCGACAGATTGCATCGAGTGACGCTGAACGCTGTCCGGACGATGCG
>CAYTPH010000298.1:0-3402 GCA_964439635.1 uncultured Terriglobales bacterium | reverse complement strand
CGCGCGCCGAGTTCCGCCTGCACCTGCGCATCGACAACGCCGACCGCCGCCTCACCCCCCACGGCCGCCGCGTCGGCCTGGTCTCCGACGGCCACTGGCAGCTCTACCTCGCCAAGCAGGAGCGCATGCAGGCCCTCCGCACGCTGCTGGAGAACACGCGGATCACATCCGGGATGTTGTCGACGGTCGACGGTCTACAGTCGACAGAAGATTTGAAAGGCGCCGCTCTTGCGCAGTATCTCAAGCGCCCCGACGCTCGCATCGAGCACCTGCGTCCGATCCTTGAGCAACTTCTCCCCGCCGACCGCCGACCCTCGACCGTCGACGAGTTGCACTCGGTCGAGACCGAGATCAAGTACGCCGGCTACCTGCAGCAGCAGGAGCGCGCCATCGAGCGCCTGAAGAAGGCGGAGCAGCGCTCCATCCCCGACTGGTTCGACTACGCCTCGGTCTCCGGCCTCTCCCGCGAGATGCAGGAGAAGTTGCAGCGGGTCCGCCCCCGCACCATCGCCCAGGCCGGCCGCATTCCCGGGGTGACCCCCGCCGCCGTCTCCCTGGTCAACGTCTTTATCGAGCTTCAAGGCCGCAAGCGGGCCTCCATTCAGGCCTGAACTCCCACTTCGGCCCTTTCTGACCAGGCTTCTTCCCACCTATTTGTGATCGTGATTCTTGCTGGGCGTGGTTCCCCCTCTGCGTCCTCTGCGGGGTTCCTCTGCGACCTCTGCGGTTAAGATCTTTTCGCGTGCCCCACCCCTCCTGTGGACTCTTCCGCCGCTTCTCGTCCACAATACTCGCCTCTCTATGAGCCTTCTGGCGCTCGCCCTCATCTCCATCGCCGCTCTCACCGTCGGCTACTTCGCCTACGGCAGCTTCATCGCGCGCCAGTACCGCCTCGACGACCGCGCCACCACCCCGGCGGTCGCCCTTAACGACGGCGTGGACTTCGTCCCCGCCCGCCCCTTCTATCTGCTCGGCCAGCATTTCGCCGCCATCGCCGCCGCCGGGCCCATCGTCGGCCCCATTGCCGCCGGCCTGGCCTTTGGCTGGCTGCCCTCCATCCTGTGGATCGTGCTGGGCGTCATCTTCATCGGCGCCGTCCACGACTTCTCTGCCCTCATCGCCTCCGTCCGCCACGGCGCCCGCTCCATCGCCGAGATCGCCCGCGTCAACCTCGGCCGCCGCGCCTGGCTGGTGCTCATCGTCTTCATCTGGATCGCCCTGGTGTACGTCATCATCGCCTTCGCCGACGTCACCGCCCAGACCTTCGTCGGCAAGACCGAAGAGCTGCAAGGGAACTTCGCCTTCAATCCCGGCGGCGCCGTAGCTTTCGCCTCGACTGCCTACCTCTCGCTGGCCTTCATCCTGGGGCTGATCCAGCGCCGCTTCTCGCCGCCGCTCTGGCTCACCACCCTCGTCTTCGTCCCGGCGACCCTCGGCTGCGTCTGGCTGGGCACCAAGCTCTCCACCGTGCTGGTCTTCTCCCCCACCACCTGGCAGACCGCCATCATGGTCTACTGCTTTGCCGCATCGCTCCTGCCCATGTGGCTCCTGCAGCAGCCGCGCGGATACCTGGGCGGCTTTGTCCTCTATCTCGCGCTCGGCGTCGGCGTTTTCGGCATCCTCTTCGGCGGCTTCCACATCCAGCAGCCCGCCCTCCGCACCGACCTCTTCGCCAACGCCAACCTCACCGAGCGCTACCTCTTCCCCTTCCTGTTTGTGACCATCGCCTGCGGCGCCTGCTCCGGCTTCCACGGCCTGGTCTGCGGCGGCACCACCTCCAAGCAGGTCGCCAGGGAGTCGCACTGCAAGCCCATCGGCTTCGGCGGCATGCTCCTGGAAGGACTGGTGGCGGTCATTGCGCTTTCGACCATCATGATCGTCGCTCCCGCCGACATCGCCGGGCGCGCCCCCGGCAAGCTCTATGGCGACGGCCTGGCCGCCTTCTTCTCCGTCCTGCTCGGCCCGGATTGGTTCCTCTTCGCCGCCACCTTCGGCGCCATGGCCTTCTCCACCTTCGTCTTCGACACCCTCGACGTGGCCAACCGCCTCGGCCGCTATCTTCTGCAGGAACTCTTCGGCGTCACCACCCGCACCTCCGGCGTATTGGCCGCCGCCGCCACCGCCGGAACCGCGCTGCTGGTCCTGCTCTCCTCCAGGCCCGGCTCCTGGCGCATCTTCTGGGTGCTCTTCGGGACCTCGAACCAGTTGCTGGCCTCGCTCACCCTGGTGGGGATCACCGTGTGGCTCTACCGCTCCGGCCGCCGCTTCTGGTACACCCTGCTACCCATGCTCTTCGTCACCACCGTCACCATCACCGCGCTCTGCCTGCAGATCGCCGAGGGCGCGCGCTTCCTCCGGGAGCGCGGCCTCGACTTCGAGCCCGCTCTGCTCAACGGCATCGTTTCTCTCACCCTGCTGATCCTTGCCCTGGTCTTCCTCTTCGAAGCCGCCAAGGCCGTGCAAAACCACCGCCGCTCTCAACTCACCCTCTCAACTGCCGCTCCGGAATCCGTTTCCTAGTTCCTGGCACCCTCCCTCGCCGGCCGAGTGCCCGCTGCCGCCGAGCGCAGCGAGGCGAAGTTGGCCAGCGAGGCCGCGCGAGGAGGGTGCCATCAAAAACAACTTGGGCGCGCCTCCGCGCGCCCAACTGACCACCGCCCACTGACCACTGCCCACTGGTCCTACGCTCTCTCGAACGCGTGCTTCTGCTCCAGTTCCTCCACCGCCTTGCGCATCTCCGCCTCGAACTTCTCCTTCATCCCGCGCAGCGCGTCGGTGGCATACGCATGTTCGCCTTCCACCCGGATCTCTACGATGCCCTTCGCCAGCTCCACCAGCCGCTGCGGCGCGGCTCCCAGGTACTCTGCATCCACCGGGTCCGCCAGCCAGACTTTCTCTCCACCGAGCCAGTACACCTTGCGCCGCAGGAACTCCACTATCTCAGCCTCGCTGGCCCGGGCGAACCACCAGCTGTTGCGCTTGAAGTCGTACTGCCGGCTGGAGATGGGCAGTGGCTGCCGCTTCGGCGACTTCAGGAACTCGATCTCGTGCATGTCCACCGCCTTGCGCACGGTGTTGATGGCCGGCGACTCCGCCTCCGCCGGCTCCAGCGACTTCAGCACCTGCCGCACCGTCTGCGTCACCTGCAGCGACGCCAGCGCGAACAGCCCGCGCCCGTCCTCCAGCCGCACCTCTCCGTGCAGCACGTAGAAGTCGGCCCCTGCCGACGACGCCTTGAACGGCCACTGCAGCTCGATGCTCAGCGGCAAGCCCGATACGGTCACCAATCGCTTCTGCATTCCCCCACCCGCTCCTTCTGCTGTTCTCGAATCCTTGATTCTACCTGAGCCTTTACCCTCCGTGTCCTCCGCGTCCTCCGTGTTTAAATACCCGGCATGCCCC
>CAYTPH010000297.1:0-3440 GCA_964439635.1 uncultured Terriglobales bacterium | reverse complement strand
AGGCGATGCGCCACTGGCTCAAAGTGCGGACCTACGCCACCGCGGCGACGGCCTTTACCTTGCTGCCGGGGAACACTCGCTCCAGGGCCGCCGACCAGCGGTGGCGGAAGTCCTCGACCTCGGCCGGCTTGGCCCCCCAGGTTTCCAACCAGACGTTGGCTTCGCGGGTCCCGGCACAACGCTCCACCGCCAAGCGGAAGATGGCGCCGTTATAGCGGTCGAGCCGGATGCCAAGCGCGCGGGGCGGGGCAAAGACGGTGACCGTGCCTTCCAGGCGCTCGCCGGCGGCGGTCTCCAGCGACAGCCGGTCGCCATCGCTGGCCGTGCCGGCCGGAAGGCCGCGGACCAGCTCATCGGCCATCCGCTTCCACGCGGCTTCCGTCGTCTCCGATACCGGCGCACGGAGCCACGTCAGGGTGCGGGCCGTACCCTGGTGCCGCTCCAGGTAGTGCCGCAGGACGCGCATCTCGAAGGCCCAGCCGTAGCGGACGCCGTCGTACTCCTCGTCCCAGTCGGCGCCAGTGCCGAAGCCGGCATGGACGATGCGCAGCACCGTCCTGCCGCCCTGCGCCTCCAGCAGGTAGTCGATGACCACGGGCTTGGCTTGCGGCGAGTCGGGACTGCCGCCCTCCTCGGCCCCGTAGGGCGACTGCAGGGTCACCGTGCGCAGGTGGCGGTTCGGCTCCCAGATCTCGATCTTGGCCTCGCCGAAGTAGTCGCCCTCCCAGGAAAGGGCGATGGAGCCGCCTTTTCCGGGCACGACTTTCGCCTGGCTGGCGAACCAGCGGGCGATCTCCTGGGCGTCGGTGAGGGCCTTCCACACTTGCTCCACCGGCGCCGCAATGTCAATGGACGTGTCGACTTTTCTTTCGCTCATCTTCAGCTCCTTCGGATCTGTGCGCAGTCTTGGGTAGAGGATGCGAGCCGACGGTGACGCGGAACCGCCGCCCGCCGGGCGCGTGCTCGTCGTGGAACTTGGCGGCCAGCCGGGCGACGGCATCGCCGAGCTCCTCGGCGAAGGCGTGCCGTTGCTCGGCCGAGGCGAAGCGGACCTCGGTGTCGAGCGTGAACGTCGCCAGCCGTTTGCCGGCCTTCTCCGCGCCCTGACGAAGCTCGGCCAGTTCGCGGATGGTACGGGCGGCGACCGCGATCAGGTATCCGGCCGAGAACCGGTCGGCGAACTGGCTGGGGTCCGCCCCCAGCGCGCCCAGGACCTCGGGCGTGATCACGTAGGCGCGCGCCGTGGCCCGCAGCACCCGCTCCATGCAGTTGCCCCGGCGGCGCTCCTCCACCATCTCCACCAGCTCCGCCTTCTCCAGCTCGCGCAGGTGGTAGTTGAGCTTCTGGCGGGGAAGCCCCAGCCTGCGCGAGAGCCCGCTGGCGGAATCGCCGTCTCCCAGGCTTTCCAGGATGCGCAGCCGCAGAGGGTCCAGCAGGGCGGCGGCGCGCCCGGGGTCGCGGATGAGGTCGAACTCGGCAGTTGGCATGGCGGCTCTCATCGGATGCCGGGCCAGTCTACACCGACAACATATTTTGTCAAGAAGAAAATGTGATTCGGTGAAAAGTTCCCGGCGCCCCGGCCTTCCCGGCGGTGAATAATGCCATTCATGCCCGCCAGTTCAGGCCGGGAATGGAACGCCGGCGAGTATCACCGTTTATCGAACCCGCAGGTGGAGTGGGGACGCAAGCTGCTGGACCGCCTTCTGCTCCGCGGCGACGAGGCCGTGCTCGACGCCGGCTGCGGC
Source organism: uncultured Terriglobales bacterium (assembly GCA_964439635.1). Taxonomy (GTDB): domain Bacteria; phylum Acidobacteriota; class Terriglobia; order Terriglobales; family Acidobacteriaceae; genus CAYTPH01. The sequence goes on along the minus strand of CAYTPH010000297.1, from coordinate 1,695 downwards.
ACCGGCCGCCTGACCCGCGAGCTGCTCGAGCGCCTGCCGCGCGGGCGGGTGGTAGGCGTGGACCTGTCGCAGAACATGGTGGACGCCGCCCGCGAGCACGTCTCCGATCCTCGCGCCACCATCCTGCGTGCCGACCTGCAGGAGCTGACGTTCGACGCCCAGTTCGACGGCGTCTTCAGCACCGCCACCTTCCACTGGGTTCCCGACCACCACAGCCTCATGCGCGGGCTGCTGCGGGCGCTGAAGCCGGGCGGCTGGCTGGAGGCGCAGTGCGGCGGCGGCCCCAACCTGGAGCGCTTGTTCCGCCGGGCGCGCGTCATCATGGATTGCGCCGAGTACCGGCCCTGCTTCGCCGGCTGGCAGAAGCCTACTCAGGACGTTGTCGACCAGACCATGGCGGCCACCATGCGCCGCGCCGGCTTCCTCGAGGTGCGCTGCTGGCTGGAGCCGGCCCCGGCCGTCCTGCGCGATGCTCAGGAATTCAAGGACTACCTGGCGACGGTCACCCTGCACCCCTACCTGGAGCGCATCGCCGACGCCGCGCTGCGGCAGCGCTTCCTCGAGGAGCTCGCCGGCCACGCCGGGCAGGACTCGCCGCCCTTCGAAATGGATTATTGGCGGCTGAACATGAGCGCGAGGAAAGCACAGTAGAGACGTAGCTTGCTACGTCTCTACAGGAGGACTAGCGCACGTTCTCCGCGATCCAGGCGAGGTAGTCCTCGCTGCCCGCCTCGATGGGCAGCAGGATGCATTCCGGCAGCTCGTAGGAGTGCAGCTCCTGGATGGCCTTCTGCACGCGTGGGAAGGCGGTCGCGGTGGTCTTCACCACCAGCAGGAACTCCTCCGCTTCCTCCATCGCGCCCTTCCAGCGATAGAGGGAGCGGATAGGGCCAACCACGTTGACGCACGCCGCCAGTTCGCCCTCCACCAGGGCGCGGCCGATCTTCAAGGCTTCTTCCCGGGAGCCGGCGGTGCTCAGGACGATGCGTTTGTCGGTCATTTACAATTCCGTCGGAAGTTCGTGCGGTGCATTGTAACGCCGCCGTCTCGGCGGAGGGCGGGACGCCCTCCGCGACAGCCGGCCGGAGGCCGGCGTTACTCGGTTCGACGGAGCGAGTCCTTATGCCGGTGAAGATCAAGTTCGGGACCTCGGGATGGCGCGCCGTCATGGCCGAGGAGTTCACCTTCGAGAACGTGCGCCGCGCCGTGCGCGGCATCGCCCGCTACGTCGTCTCCCGGAAGCCCTCGGGCGCGCGCATCCTGGTGGGCCGCGATCCCCGCTTTCTGGGCGAGACCTTCGTCGGCCTGGCCGCCGACGTCCTTGCCGGCCACGGCATTAGCCCCCTGATCATCTCCGATCCCGCGCCCACCCCGGCCATTGCCTGGGAGGTGATGCGAGCTGGAACCGACGGCGCCATCAACTTCACCGCCTCCCACAATCCCCCGGAGTACAACGGCATCAAGTTCTCCACTCCCGACGGCGCGCCCGCGCTGCCCGAGGTCACTCGGGAGATCGAGGCTCAGATCGAGGCCGACATTCCTCCCGCTTCTTCGGCGCCGCGGGCGGAACACCAGCAAGTGGACGTGAAGCCCGCCTACCTGGCGCGCTTGCGGGAGATCGTGGACCTTGCGGCCATCCAGAAGTCCGGGCTGAAGGTCGCCTTCGACCCGCTGTTCGGCGCCGCCCGCGGCTAC
>CAYTPH010000296.1:0-3459 GCA_964439635.1 uncultured Terriglobales bacterium | reverse complement strand
CCAGCTCCCTCAAGCTGGCCGAGGTGAATGAGGCCTCCACCATCATCCAGTCCGCCGCCCACGAGGACGCCAACATCATCTTCGGCGCGGTGCACGACGAGAGGATGAAGGAAGAGGTCAAGATCACCGTCATCGCCACCGGCTTCCGCGCCGCCGAGCTTCCCAAGCGCGAGCGCGTGAGCCCGGCGGCCGCCGCCATCCAGCAGGCGCGCACCAGCTCGTCCTACCAGCCGTCGGCGCCGGCGCCGCGCCCGGCCCCGGCGCCCGCTCCCGCGCCGGTGGTCCGCTCCCTGGCCACGCCGCAGCGCGAGACTCCCAACCTGGACAACGTGAAAGGCACGATCAAGACCGTGGATGAGGACTCACTCGACGGCCCCGCCTTCATCCGCAAGCGCAACGAACAGCAATGAGCTTGTGGCCGCGGGTCTCTGACCCGCGGCGTCGCCGCGAAGCGGCGATAGGCGCGCTGGGGCGCGCCCACACGAACCTTCGCAGTTACTCCCCGAACCCACACAGTCAATCGCCTACCCCGTCCCGCTCCCCTAGCATTCCCGCAGGTGTCCGCGATGGAACTCAAGACGCTTCTGCTTTCGCAGGAGCAGGAGTCAACCTGTCTTCTGCGCGAGGCCCTGGACGACCTCCAGGTCTCCTCCGAGGTGTGCCTCGACCGCGACCACGCCCTCGACCGCCTCTCCCACGAGAAGTACGACGCCATCATCGTCGACTGCGAGCTCGACGCCGCCGCCGACCTGCTCAAGTACTCGCGCCTGACCGGCGACAACAAGAACTGCATCAGCCTGGCGGTGGTCAGCAGCCTGCGCGCCATGCAGGACGCCCTCGACATGGGCGCCAGCTTCGTGCTGTGCAAGCCGCTCACCGCGGAGTCGGTCACCCGCAGCCTGAAGGCGATGCGCGGGCTGGCCTACCGGCTGGGCCGCCGCTCCGTCCGCGTCACCGTCCAGACCTTGGCCTTCGTCAATGTCGACGGCCAGCACGAGCAAGGCATCATCCTCGACATCAGCGAGGGCGGCATGGCCATCCAGGCGCTGGAGCCGGTGGAAGCCAGCCGCGTCCTCAACCTCAAGTTCGACCTGCCCGGCACCAAGCTGCCCATCGACGCCTTCGGCGAGATCGCCTGGGCCGACGCCAGCGGCCGCGCCGGCGTCCGCTTCACCGACATGGACGACGCCAGCCGCCAGCGCCTCAAGGACTGGCTGCTGGTCAATCTCATCCGGCCCTCGCGCATCACCCTGCCCAGCCACCTGGTGGTGAAGGACGACCCCGCGGCCCGCGATTGGGCCGCCAACATCCGCGTCGGCCCGGTGGCCGACGCCGAGCATCCTGCCATCCTGGCGCTGGCCGGCGAGAACACCGCCGAGCGCCTCTTCGGCTCGCTGCTCGACTGGACGGTCGTGCTTTCCGCCACCATCGCCTTCACCGCGCTGGTGTACCGGTTCATCGGCGAACTGCCGCAGTCGCGCTGGGCCATGCCTTTCGGCCTGGCGGTGCCCTGCCTCTTCTGGCTGCTCTATCACTACATCTTCATGGGCGAGGCCGCGGGCACACTGGGCGCGCAGGTGGCGCGCTACGCCTCGCCGCGGGTGGCCGGCATCGGGCGCAATCGCCGCATCGCCGCCGCTCTGGAGTGGGTCGCGGGCGCCTTCCGCCGCCGCGTCGGCGAAGTCCAGGAGGAGCTGGAAGCCTCCACCGTCGCGGCCACCGCCGAGCAGCGCATGGCGCTCGGCCAGATCACCATAAACCCCATCCGGTGAGTGCTTTGCAGGTTCCGCAACTCTGGCCGGAGGGGTTGCATCTCAGGTACCTAGGTGCTCAGGTTCAGGTTACTTTCGCTATTGAAGGCAGTGCGCTTCTTTCGTAGTATCGGGACAGCTCTCCTGAACCCAGAACTGACAATCCAGGGCGCGCCATTTGGCGCTTTTGTTGTCTAGGGGCTACAGGTCGTTGATGAGAAGAGTTCTCCGAGTCGTCCAAGTCGCGCTGGTCACCGTCGCCGTGCTGCTGCTGTCTCTGACGGCGTCGGCGCGCACCTCCTCGCGCACCACCACCAAGAGATCCGAGCCGTCGAAGGTGGCCGAGAGCTCCAGCGCCAAGAAGAAGGTCTCCAAGTCGCGCAAGACCCGGCGCACCCGCCGCGCGCGCCGCAGCCGCCGCTGGCGCGAGCGCTTCTACACCAGCTCCTACGACGAGCAGAACGCCGCCGGCGACGTCACTGCCGGCGAAGACCCCATCGTGCGCGCCGCCGCCCTCGAGGCCCTGGGCAACATGAACGGCACGGTGGTCGCCATCGACCCCACCAACGGCCGCGTCCTCGCCATGGTCAACCAGAAGCTGGCGCTGGGCGAGGGCGCCATCCCGTGCTCCACCATCAAGGTCCCGGTGGCCATGGCCGCGCTCACCGAGGGCCTGGTCACCAAGGACTAGCAGATCAAGCTGGGCCGCCGCTGGAAGGTCAACATGACCTCCGCCATGGCCACCTCGAACAATCCTTACTTCGAGGTGCTGGGCCGCCGCCTGGGCTTCGAGAAGTACAGCCACTACGCCCGCCTCTACGGCCTCGGCGAGCTTGCCGGCTACAACATCGAGGGCGAGCACCTGGGCGTCTTCCCCGAGGAGGAGCTGCCCCGCCAGCGCGGCGGCGTGGGCCGCATGTGCTCCTTCGGCGAGGGCATCGCCATGACCCCGCTGCAGCTGGGCGCGCTGGTCTCGGCCATCGCCAACGGCGGCACCCTCTACTACCTGCAGCACCCGCGCACCCTGCAGGAAGCCGCCACCTTCCAGCCCATGATCAAGCGCGAGCTGGACATCAGCGCCATCACCCCCGACCTGCTCGAGGGCCTGTCGGGCGCGGTGGAGTTCGGCACCGCCCGCACCGTGCGCTACAACTTCATCGAGGAGCCGGTGCTGGGCAAGACCGGCACCTGCTCGCAGGACGGCACCCGCTACGGCTGGTTCGCCAGCTACGCCAACACCCAGTACGGCCGCATCGTCACCGTGGTGATGCTGCGCGGCGGCTGGCCCACCTACGGCCCCAAGGCCGCCGAGATCGCCGGCCGCATGTACCGCAACCTCTACGACAACTCCTTCTTCGCCGGCGGCACCACCACCACCACCGACGCCTCGGCCGCCTCCAAGACCGCGGGCGCTTCGCAGTAGCTGGCAGGATGCCGGAGGCAGGACGCAGGAAGGCTTCCCGCCGTTCAACTACCTCATAGCTCGGCTTTGAAAGGGCGCGGCTTCCAGCCGCGCCGTTTAGAGCCACCCAAATCGCCGGCTTTAGCCGCGGAGGCGAGCCGTGATTTACGAATTCCGTTGCATATGAGATAGCCTCTTAGGCGCATGAAGTTTGTACCCCTCGCGTTCGCCCTTCTGCTGGTCACCGCTGCGCCCGCGGCGGAAACCGTCGCCATCGCCGCCGCCGCCGACCTCAACTCCGCCCTG
>CAYTPH010000295.1:0-3479 GCA_964439635.1 uncultured Terriglobales bacterium | reverse complement strand
GCGGCTTGGCCTTCACCGTGCGGGTGAACGGCACGCCGAACTTCGGCTTCAAGTCCTCGCCGGCGCACTCGCGATACTCCAGCGCGCCGTGGTCGCGCCAGACCTTGCTCGCCACGCTGGCGATGCGGCGGTAGGCCGCCAGCTTCCTCTTTGGTACCGCCAGGACATATCCATCCACGTACTTCGCCATGACCTCTCTCCTTTCGATGATTGCCGCTGCTCTACTCCGCCGGCAGCCCCTGGATCTCAGACAGATGTTGGGGGAGCGCCTGACGCGGCGCTGAAACGCGGCACTGCCCTCCCCATGCCCTGCGGTTTCTAAGGTGTGAGCTTACGCGCGCTGCGGCTGGGCGTTGCCGGCGCCGGCGGTGGCGGCAGCCGCGGCTTCCGCCAGGATGCGGTGATGGATGGTGAACAGCGCCAGCTCCAGGCGGTCGCTGACTCCGATCTTGTCGTACACGTTGCGCAGGTAGTTCTTGATGACCTGCTCGGTGGTCCCCAGCTGGCTGGCGATCTCCTTGTTCTTGAAGCCCTGCACAATGAGGGCGACGATCTTCAGCTCCTTGGGGGTCAGGCGGTCGCGCACCCGGGCGCCGACGAAGTCCGACTCCGCCACCTGCTGCGCCGCCTGCGCGTCCTGCACCCAGCTTTCGCCGCGGGCCACCTTGCGCACCGCGTCCACCAGCGCCGCCCCGGTCACGTTGCGGTACACCACGCCGTGGACGCCGGCGTTCATGTAGGCGGCCAGGTCGTCGCCGTTCTCGGCGATGGCGATCAGCCGGGTCTTGGCCTTCTGCGCGGTCTTCACCACGGCGGGCAGGTCGGGATGCATGGCCACGGCGAACAGCAGCACGCTGGCGCGGAACTTCTCCACCGACATCAGCGTCTGCTCCGCCGACTGCGACTGGGCGATGATGCGGATGTCGTCCTCCACCGCCAGTACCTTGGCCGCGCCGGTCCGGAAGATGGCCTGGTTGTCCGCCAAGATGATCTTCAGCATCGCTGTTCCCGTCCCGCCCTCATTTGCGCACGAACTTGTACTTGTCGATGACGCAGGCCAGCCCGCCGCCGCGCCGCACCTTCTGTTTCTTGCCCGCGCCCTGCGCCCGCACCACCCGTCCGCTGCACTCGATGGCTACGTCCTTCTTGGCTCCGATCACCGCTCCCGGCAGCGTGATCTCGAAGCGGATGGTGGAGCCCACCTCCAGGTCCGCGTCGGCGGTCATGTACACCCCGGCGGCGCTCACGTTCGTCGTGGTCCCTTTCTGCCGCTTCGCCGCCTTGTCGTGGATCGTGATCGGCAACTGCAGCGGGAATCGCTTGCCGGTCCTGGCGTCGGACACGCAGCCCTCCTGGGCCTTTGCGGGTGCAACTGAGGTGGAGCCGGGCTGGTTATATCACGAAAAAGGCGCTCCCGCGCAACTCCAATGTCGGGAACGCCTTATCTGGCGAGGCTCTCGCGGGACGGGAATGAGAGCGAGGCTAGAACGCGCTGCCGCCGCCGCCCCCGAAGCCGCCGCCGGAGAAGCCGCCGCCGGAGGAGAATCCCCCGCCGGAGAAACCCGACCCGCTGGAGCTGGAGCGCGGCGCCGAGGTCATGACCGCGGCCGCGCTGCGGGTCATGTTGCCCAGGCTGTTGGTCAGGTACAGGGGCCGGAAGTACATGCCGTCGGTCCCGCTGTACCAGCGCGGCGGCTGCTGCTCCAGGCCCTCGAAGGCCTTGGCCCAGCGATGTTCCACGCCCAGGGCCATGGCAAACGGCAGGAACTTTTCGAAGGTGTCCGGCGGCATCAGGCGCAGGCGGTCGGCGTCCACCCGGTTCATGAATTCCTGGAAGCCGAGGACGTGGGTGTAGGAGCGGACGCCTTTGAGCGTCTTGGCCGTCATCTGCCGCCCGAAGAGCCACACGATGACCGCCGACACCCCGACCGAGACCGCGGCCAGCCAAAGCGAATTGAACAGCGTACCGCCGCTGAGCTTGTGCCAGGCGAACAGCAGCAGGGCAAGCGCCACGAAAGCGCCCACGCGGTAGGCATTGGCGCTGTCCGGGTCCACGTAGTACACGCTCTTCTTCTTCAGCTCGGAGAGCACACCTTTGCGGATGATGGGGATGGCGGTGTAGAAGCTGTTGCGCAGGCTGGAGAGCGAGGTCGCGGTCCCGCCGCCGGCGAAGATCTTCTCCAGCATCACGCGCTCGTGCGGACGCAACTCGTTCCACTCCGCTTGCGGCTTGACCAGATGGAATCTGTGGTCGGTGCTGTCGAAGAGCCAGCCTTTCTCCTTGGTTTCTTCGATGCGGATGTAGCCGCGCACCGCCAGGTCGATGAGGGTGGAGGTGATGTCGCGCATGTCCACGCTGTCGTCCACCAGCGCGCCGGCTTCGGCGGGGCTCATGGCCGGCGGCGGCTCGTACATCGGCGCCACCGACAGCCCGGCGTCGGGATCGCGGCCCTTGTACCACCACAGCGCGAACATCACTCCGAAGGTCAGCAGCGGCAGGAAGACGATGGGATTGCTCTGCAGGAACCAGAGCGCCAGCGTGAGGCCGCTCGGCTCTTTCAGGATCCCCTTGGGGATGTAGACGTTGATGGTCAGGCCGCCGCGCATGGCCAGCGGGTCGGTGGTCTCAAAGCGGGCCGCCGCCCCCTGAACTTCGGCCGTCGCCTTCTGGTCGGTGGAACCGTAGTAGCCGGTGAAGGCCTGCGCCCGCAGAGCCCCGGCGGCGCTCTCCGGGAACAGGGCGTCGGCGGAGGCGTGGTCGATGGGCACCGGCCAGTCGTTCCCGGTCACGTTCCAGTAGAGCTCGTCGTGGGTCGGGAAGAAGCGGATGACGTTCTTCACCCGGTATGTGATCTCCACCTGCTTGGTGGCGTCCTGCGCTCCGGGGATGTAGATCTTCAGGTCGCGGTTGGGGCCTTCCTTGCTGCTCTCGTACTTGAGAGCGCCGCCGCCGGCCTCCCGGACGCCGGTCACGTCCAGGAAGAGCGTGAAGTTGGTGCCGCCGGGGCCGGGATACTCCAGCGGGATCACCCGGTGGATGCCCTGGAACGAGCCCACGAACACCAGGGTGATGTTCTCCTGGATGAGGGCCGAGCCGTCCTGGTGGACGTCGATGGTGGTGCGGAAGTCGGCGATGCGCCAGGAGCGGGCGTGGGCGGGAAGCGCTAACAGCAATAACACCGCGACACACACCGCGAGTTTCGGTTTCAGCCGCGTTGTCGAAGTGCCCATGATCCGCTGTCGACCGTCGACGGTCGACCGTTAGAACTTCACCGCCGGCGCCTGGCGCTCGGCCGGGGTGTCCAACTCGAAGAACTGCTTCTCCTTGAAGCCGAAGCCGCCCGCCACCATGTTCGAGGGGATGCTCTGGATCTTGGTGTTCAGGTCGCGCACCAGCAGGTTGTAGTAGCGGCGAGAGGTCTGCACCGCCTCCTCGATGCCGTTCAGCGACCCCTGCAGCGAGGTGAACTGCTCTCTGG
>CAYTPH010000294.1:0-3480 GCA_964439635.1 uncultured Terriglobales bacterium | reverse complement strand
ACCTGGAGTGCGAAGAGTGCGGCATGTGCATCGACATCTGCCCGGTGGGCGCGCTCACCTCCGGGGCCTACCGCTACAAGACCCGCCCGTGGGAGATGAACCACGTGGGCACCGTCTGCACCCACTGCGGTGACGGCTGCAGGACCACGCTGGGGGTGCGGCGGCATGAGAGCGGCATGCAGATCGTCCGCGGCGACAACCGCGACAAGGGCGGCATCAACGGCGACTTCCTCTGCATCAAGGGCCGCTACGCCTTCGATTTTGTGGACCACGGCGAGCGGCTGAAGACGCCGCTCATCCGCGAGAACGGCAAGCTGGTGCCGGCGTCCTGGGACCACGCCATCGGGACCATCGCCGACAAGCTCAAGCAGGTGCGGGACACGGACGGCGGGCGGGCCATTGGCGTCCTGGGCTCGCCGCGGCTGACCAACGAAGAGAACTACCTGCTGCAGAAGTTCGCGCGGCTGGGGCTGAGGACCAACAACCTGGACCACCACCGCACGGCCGACTTCCCTGCCTTCGCGGCGGCGCTGGCCGGGCGCGAGAAGGCTACCGCCGGCATGCGCGACGTGTTCCACGCCACGTCCATCCTGCTGATCGGCAACAATCCCACCGACCAGCACCCGCTGCTGGCCTGGAACATCCGCAGCGCGGTGCGGCTGCGGCGGGCCAAGCTCTACCTGGTGAACTCGCATGCCATCAAGCTGCGGCGGCAGGCGGCCATCTTCGCCCACGTCGCGGAACAGGGCGAGGCGCGGTTCGTGGACTTCGTCGCCGGCAACGACGCGGCGCCGGCGGACCTGGGTATCGAGGGGACGACGCCGGAGACGCTAGCGAAGTTGCGAGAGGCCGTTCGCGCCGAGAAGGAACTGGTCGTCATCTTCGGCTCGGAGCTGCGCGGCGAGGCCATCCGGAAGCTGGTGCAGGCCTTCCCCGCGGCGCGATTCGTCTGCCTGGGTGATTACGCCAACTCGCGCGGCGCGGCCGACATGGGCCTCTATCCCGACCTGTTGCCGGGCTACGTGAGCGTGTCCTCTCCGGGTGAACTGGCAAAGGAGTGGCAGGGGCTGCCGACCGAGCCGGGTCTCGATGTCCTGGGGATGGTCGAGGCGGCCAAAAGCGGCACGCTCAAGGCGATGTACGTCTGCGGCGCGAACCCGGTGGCGCGCTACAACCTCGACCCGTTCATCCTGCAGAAGCCGTTCCTGGTAGTGCAGGACATGTTCCTGACGGAGACCGCCATCCTGGCCGATGTGGTGCTGCCGGCGCAGAACGCCTACGAGAAGTCGGGGACGTTCACCAACACCTGCGGCGACCTGCAGGTGCTGCGCAAGGCCGGCGACTACGCCGGAGCGCGGCCCGATTTCGAGATCATGGTGCGCATCGCCGAGCGCATGGGCCTGGACTTCCGCAGCCTGGTGCCGTTCGGACACGGGATGCGAGCCGACCTGGGGCAGGCACGCGGGGCGCAGTCGGGCGAGGCCGACCGGCACATGGTCTGGCTGCGGTCGCATGACCTGGAGCCCAAGGTGAGCCCGTTGGACCCAGCGGCCATCACCGACGAGATCCGACGAATGGTGCGCGGCTACGGCGTCTCCGGCCTGAACCTGCTGGCGGGCAACGACGAGCAGACGCGCCTGGGCTACGCCGCGCATGATCCGCGGCACAAGCCGGAGCTGATCGTGCCGGCACAGGACACACTGTTCACCTCGGGCACGCTCGGGCGGTATTCGGGCACCCTTAATTCGGTCATGGAGAGCCGCCGCGGCAAGACCCCGGCGGACAAAGAATTGGCCGCGGATTAGCGGCAGGTAAGGACCCTTGGACTGGACGACCTACATCCTGGTCAGCGCGGTGAAGATCGTGGTGGTGCTGGTGGTGTTGCTCACCTGCGTCGCTTACACCGTGCTGCTGGAGCGCAAGCTGGTGGGCCGCATCCAGAACCGCTGGGGCCCCAGCCGGGTGGGGCCGTTCGGGCTGCTGCAGCCGCTGGCCGACGGCCTGAAGTTCATCTTCAAAGAGGACATGACGCCGCCGCACGTCTACCGGCCGCTGTACATCCTGGCGCCGATCCTGTCGTTGACCATGGCGCTGCTGTCCATCTCCGTGGTGCCGTTCGGAACGGAGGTGACGGTGCGCGGCGTCACCATACCCCTGCAGATCACCGACCTGAACATCGGGCTGCTGGTGCTGCTGGGCGTGACCTCTCTGGCGGTGTACGGGGTGGCCCTGTCGGGCTGGTCGTCGAATAACAAATATTCCCTGCTGGGATCGCTGCGGGCGAGCGCGCAGATGGTGAGCTACGAGCTGGCGCTGGGGTTGTCGCTCATCGGGGTGGTGCTGCTGTCGGGCACGCTCAGCCTACGGCAGATCGTGGAGCAGCAGCAGGGCTCGATCCTGAATTGGAACTTCTTCGGCGGCTTTCAATTCGTCGCGTTCTTCATCTACTTGACGGCGGCTTACGCTGAGACCAACCGCATCCCCTTCGACCTGCCCGAGGCCGAGACCGAGCTGGTGGCGGGCTACCACACCGAGTATAGCGCCATGAAGTTCGCCATGTTCTTCATGGCCGAGTACGCCAACATGATCACCGTCGGTGCGGTGGCCACGCTGCTGTTCTTCGGGGGGTGGAGCGGGCCGGTGCCGGAGGGCGCACCTGGCTTCATCAAGGCGCTGCTGCCGGTCTTCTGGTTCATGCTTAAGATCTTTCTCTTCCTGGTGCTGTACGTATGGGTGCGGGGGACGCTGCCGCGCTTCCGCTACGACCAGTTGATGGCCTTCGGGTGGAAGGTGCTGCTGCCGCTGGCCATCGCCAACATCGTGGCCACCAGCTTCTTCCTGGCGCTGAGGAGCTGACGATGCTGCACGAGATCCTGTTCGTCGTGTTCGCGGCGCTGGCGGTGGGCGGGGCGCTGAACCTGCTCATCCAGTCTCACCCCATCAACAGCGCGCTTTCGCTGATTGTAGTGATGGGCTCGCTGGCGCTCATCTACCTGCTGCTGGGGGCGGAGTTCGTGGCCGCCATCCAGATCATCGTCTACGCCGGCGCCATCATGGTGCTGTTCGTCTTCGTCATCATGCTTCTGAACGCCGGGCAGGAGGAACGCACCGACGGCAGCCGCATCGCCCGCTTGTTCGGCTTCCCCGGGGTGGCGCTGCTGGTGGGGCTGATCCTGTGGGTGCTGCTGCGCGCCAAGGACGCCCCGCAGGTGCAGCTCGGCAAGTTCGTGGGCGGCATCCACGACGTGGGGCGGCTGCTGTTCCGCGACTACCTGCTGCCGTTCGAGGTCACCTCAGTGCTGATCTTGATCGCGATCATGGGCGCCGTGGTGCTGGCGCGGAGGGAGCTCTAGATGGTCCCCCTCTCCTGGTATCTGGCGCTGAGCGCGGTGCTGTTCGCGCTGGGCGTTTGCGGCTTCCTGATGAAGCGCAACATCATCACCATCTTCATGTCCATCGAGCTGATGCTGAACGCGGTGA
>CAYTPH010000293.1:0-3491 GCA_964439635.1 uncultured Terriglobales bacterium | reverse complement strand
TGAGCTTCGTGAAGGAAGTCCAGGTGAAGACCGGCGGCTATGAGCCGCAGTACGGCAAGTCCACCGGCGGCGTGGTGCAGATCGTGACCAAGTCGGGCAGCCGCGACTTCCACGGTTCTGTCACCGGCTACTTCCAGCCCAGCTCGTTCGAGGCGGAGCGTCTGCACGCCAAGGACTTCAACCTGTTCAACCCCATCGGCAGGGTGCTGCACGAGTACGGCTACGACGTGAGCGGCGAGATCGGCGGCTATGTGCCGGGCTTCCGCGACAACGTGTTCTTCTTCGGGTCGTTCAACCCGGGCTGGACCCGCCAGGACCTGCAGTTCGACGACCTGCACGGCATCACGCCCACTCCGGGCGCGGGCCAGCGTGCGCCCATGACCAACAAGATCACGGCGTACAACTACGCCGGCAAGGGCACCATCCGCTTGAGCGAAAGCCACCAGGTGGAAGGCTCGATCTTCGGCGATCCGTCGCGTACCCCGTTCCAGTCGAACGGCTACGGCACCACGGTCATCAACGACACCGGCGACGACAAGCTGGCGTTCGGCACCCGCAACGTCGTGGGCCGCTGGAACGGCACGTTGACCCCGACCTGGCTGGCCAACGCCTCCATCAGCTGGGGCCACAACTACCTCAACGACACCCCGTTGAATCCCGACATCTACTTCATCCAGAACCTGACGGCGCGCGATCCGCTTACCGGCGGAGCGCTGAACCCGCAGTGCGCCGACCAGGGGAACTGCGAAACCTCGGGCATCTACAACGTCCAGGGCTTCGGCTACCTGGAGAACACCGTCGGCGACAACATCGGCATCAGCCTCGACACCAGCAAGACGTTCAACTTCGGTGGCGAGCACACCTTCTCCATCGGCTACCGCTATGACCGCAGCAGCTACGATGGCAGCAAGGTGCGCACCGGCGCGCGTATGCCCATCGAGGACCTGAACTTCGCCGGCGACCCGATCACGGACTGGGCAAGCGCGGCGTCAGCGGCAGTCGTTGGCTTCGAGCAGGACGCGACCCTGCAACTGCGCCAGACCAGCACCGGCAACTGTCGCGCCTGCCCGCGGATGTTCGTTCCCGGCATCGGCGGCGGCGTCACCCCGCGCGCGGCCTACCTGCTGCAGACCCGCGGCGAGTTCTCCAACCCGGTGTTCGACACCGACGGCCGGTACCACACGGTCTACGTGAACGATTCCTGGAGCCCGTGGAAGTACCTCACCCTCAACCTGGGCCTGCGCTGGGAGCAGCAGCTCCTCCAGGGCACGCTCTCGCACTACACCTTCACCGGCAACTGGTCGCCGCGCATCGGCGTATCGGTCGATCCTTGGGGAGATCGCAAGACCAAGATCTACGCCAACTTCGGCCGCTACAACTACGCCATCCCGCTCGACCTGGCCATCCGCTCGCTGAGCGGCGAGTCCAGCCTGCTGTTCCAGAGCTGGGCGCCGCCCTTCGTGCGTGACGCCGCCAACCCGGATCCGGGCAACGGCGCCTGCACCTCGGACGGATTCGCCACTCCCTGCGTCAGCTTCGTGGACTGGAACGCCGACGGCACCTTGACGCCCATCCTCGACGCCGGCCACAACCTGACCGATCCGGATGGCAGCTCCGGTGGAGTATTCCTGTTCGGCAACGCGGCCCTGACACTGGCGGACGTGACCGCCATCGCTCCCGGGACCAAGATGCAGTACCTGGACGAGTGGGTGGTGGGCTTCGAGCGCGACTTCGGCCAGGGCGTGATCTTCAGCGCCCGGTACGTGGATCGCCGCCTGAAGCGCGCGGTGGAAGACATCGCCGCGGTTTCGCCGGAAGCCTTCAACGCCGGCGTTCCCCAGGTGTACTTCATCACCAACCCCACGGAGCAGACGGACCTGTTCATCAACCCAGTCCAGGTGCCGTACGTCTACGCGGACTTCGTGGATCCCGGTGCGGACTTGATTCTCGGCACCGCGGACGACTTCGACACCTACCCGGACGCGTGCCTGACCAACTCCGCCGATAACACGTCGGCGGGGTACGGCCTGGGCCAGGTGCATGACAGCAACGGCAACACAGTGACCTTGTCAACAGGGGAGGATGCGGTTTGCATCGTTCCCGAGTTCACCGACGGGGTGGCCAACTACCTCGGCGGAGCTCTACCGGGCGCCCAGGGAGCCGACGGTATCCCCGACGGCTTCGTGCGCCCGCGGCGCGACTACCAGGCGGTGGAGTTCGAAGTCAACAAGAGCTTCAGCCGCAACTGGCAGCTGCGCACCAACTGGCGCATCGCCAAGCTGAAGGGCAACTACGAAGGCGCCTTCCGCAACGACAACGGGCAGACCGATCCCTCGATCAGCTCGCTGTTCGATTTCGTGCGGGGCGACTTCGACCTGCTGGGTGACCAGTTCGCGCGGGGCTACCTGAACACCGACCGCCGGCACATCGTCAACGCCTTCTTCAGCTACGTCTTCGACAAGACCGCGCTGAAGGGCCTGACCCTGGGCAGCAGCGTGCGTGTGGAAACGGGCGTGCCGATCAACTCGCTGGCCGCGCACCCGGTCTACGCCAACGCGGGCGAGATCCCGATCGGTGGCCGTGGCTCGGTGGGCCGTCTGCCGACGACAGGCACAGTCGATCTGCATGCGGACTACGCCTTCAACCTGACGGAGAAGAGCCGGCTGCGCTTCGGCGTGGACCTGTTCAACATCGCCAACATGAAGCGCCAGACTCGCTTCGACGAGCGGACGCAGCGGACCATCGGCGTTCCCAACGCGGACTTCAGCAAGCCGCGCGGGGTCGTGGGTGCGTTCCAGAATCCGTTCTCGGCTCGTGCCATGGTGCGTTTCGAGTTCTAACCTTCGGGTTAGGGCTGTTCGGGGAGGGCCAACCGGCCCTCCCCATTCTTGTTTCGAAGGAGTATGCTAAGCGCCGCAACAGGCCGCCCTTCCGTGAGGTGCTTTGTGAAACGTCAAGCCCCCGTCCTTCTCCTTTCTCTACTCCTGCTTGGCGCTCTGGCTTGGGGTCAGGCGACCGCCAATGTGCCGGTGCGGCTCCGCGTTTCCGTCCGCGATGCCAAGACGCAGGCGCCCATGCCCTTCGTTTTGCTGGAGCTGCACAGCGAGGAGCGCGGCTACCTGCGCCAGGTGAACACCGACCAGCAGGGCAAGCACATCTTCGAATACCTCGGGCGCGATGTCTTCGTTGTAAAGGCCAAGCACCCCGGCTACGTCGAGATGAGCCGGCGGGTGGATCTGACGATAGCCAATTCCGACTTCATCACTTTCGACATGAGACCGGACCCCAAGGCCAGCCCGGGGGTCGTGATCCCGCCCGAGGGCCCGGGGGCGACCGTCTCCGCCATCCCGCCCGCCGCCCAGCAGGAGTTCGACAGGGCGCAGAAGCTCCTCGAGGCCAGCAAGGTCGACGACGCCATCGGCCACCTGAAGAAGGCGGTGGCGGCGCACCCCTCGTTCCTGGACGCCCACCTGGCGCTGGGCACTGCCTAC
>CAYTPH010000292.1:0-3495 GCA_964439635.1 uncultured Terriglobales bacterium | reverse complement strand
CGCGGCCGGCGCCTGCGGCGTTTCCTGGGCGACCACCGGCAGCGCGAGCGCGAGAACGAGCAGGACAAAGCGGTACATCGTGACCTCCTGCGGAGCTCTAACCTACAACAACCCGGCTCCCCCGCCAAAGTTTCCCCGCTATTGCTTCGGCGGCTCCAGTCCCTGCGGCGACCACTCCTCCACGATCGCCTTCGCCATCCGACCGATCAGCACCTCGGCCTCGTTCTCCGGCGTCCAGCTCTGGTCCTGGTTCTCCCAGGTGAAGATGGAGATCACGATCGGCCCCGCCTTCGACCACACCAGCGCCACGTCGTTGCGCACATCGTCCAGCGCGCCGTACTTGCTGGCGATCGCCGTCGGCACCTCCGTCCAGTCCACCGTCTCCAGGTACCGCGGGATCATGGCGCGGTACTGCTCGGCGCGCATCATCTCCAGCATCCGCCCGCACAGCTTGTCATCGCCCAGCTCGCAGCGCGCCACCGCCTCCAGCACCGCCGCCATCTCCCGCGCCGTGGTCTTCCCCAGGCCGAACTTCTTCTGGTCCGGCGGCATGGCCGAGGTCGCCGGCCTTCCGATCTTCTTGTAGAGGTGGGTATCCTTCAGCCCGAGCGCGGCGATACGCGCGTTCACCGCCTCCACTCCGGCCTGGTCGATCACCAGGTTGGTGGCGGTGTTGTCGCTCACGATCATCATCAGCGTGACCGCGTCCTCCAGGGTCAGTTCCAACCCCGGCCGCAGGTACGGCAGCACCCCTGAGCCCAGCACCTGGTCGTCCTTCTTGAGCGCGATCTTGTCGCCGAGGCTGCGCTTCCCTGCCTTCACCTGGTGAAAGACCTCGAGCATGATGGGCAGCTTGATGACCGACGCGGTCTTCACCGGCTCGTCCGCCCGAACGGCCACCGTGGCGCCACTCTTCAGGTTCTTGGCGAACACCGCCACCTTGCCGCGATGCCCTGCCGCCATCGTCTCCAGCGTCTTCTGCAACTCCGCTGCCGACGCCGGCAGCGCCAGCGCCACGACGAAGAGGATTCCCTTCATGTTGTCATCCTGACCGAGGATTTCAGCCCGAGCAAAGGACCTTGCGGTCCGGTCACCGATAAAGGAAATACTTGGTCCGTACCTTCTCGAACTCCCCCAGCTCCTCCCGCCACTCCTCCGCGATCCGCCGCGGGTCCCAACCCTGCTGCAACCGCTCGAATGTCTGCCGATCGCCCAGCAACTCGACCATCCGCTCCATCTTGTACTGCGCGGGATACAGCGTCCGCAGCGCCGACGCCAGCTCCAGCCCCAGTTCCGGCGCGTCCAGCACGTTCCTCTCGGTCACCATCAGGTTCACGCCCTGGCACGCCTGCCCCTTGTACGCGCTGTCTTGCGGCGTGAAGCCGACCGCCACGAAGCGCACGCCCGGGATCTCCCGCCGATTAAGGAAGTCCGCGAGCTCTCTTGCTCTCACCCACGGCGCCCCGACCATCTCGAACGGCGTCTCCGTCCCTCGCCCGACCGAGACGTTGGTGTGCTCCACCAGCGCCACGCCCGGATACAGCGTCGCCTGCGTCAGGCTGCGCAGGTTGGGCGACGGGTTCACCCACTGCATCCCGGCCGCATCGAACCAGTCGCCGCGCTGCCAACCCTCCAGGGGAACGACCGTCAGCTTGGCCCCGAGCTTGCGCTCGCCATTGAACAGGCGCGCCAGCTCGCCCAGGGTCATCCCGTGCCGCACCGGCAGGGAGGTGTAGTTCAGCAGCGTCCGCGGTTCGGCGCCCGACAGCGGCCCCTGCACCAACGACCCCGTGATCGGGTTCGGCCGGTCGAGCACGATGACCTCCACCCCCGCCTTCGCCGCCTCCTCCAGCACGTACCCCAGCATCACCTCGTAGCTGTAGAAGCGGACTCCGGCGTCCTGCAGGTCGACGACCACCGCATCCACGCCTCTCAGCATCTCCGCCGTCGGCCGCCCGCGCTGCCCTTTCCGGAACAGGCTGTAGATGGGCGCGCCCGTCTGCGCGTCCTTTCCGTCGGGCAGGTCTTCTCGATCTTCTATGCCGGCAATGCCGTGCTCCGGGCTCCAGATCGCCGCCAGCGATACACTCGCCTCGCCTGCCAGCACGTCGATCGTCCGTCGCCCGGCAGAGTCGACCCCCGTCTGGTTGGTCAGGACTGCGATGCGCCGCTTGCGCTCCGCCGTCCCGCCCAGGTCGGCGAAGTTACGCGCCTGCAGCACGTCCACCCCCGCCTTCACCTGCCCATTGCGCCACGCCAGCCGCCGCATCCCCGCGAAGGTCTCGTTGTACCCGGTGATCGCCGCCAGCCGCTCCGCGTCCTTGGCCCGGACCTTCAGGTCCAGCGCCGCCGCCACTGCCGTCGCCAGCCGCGTCCGCAACGACACCGCGCTCTTCCCCCCGCGCGGATGCACTGCGCTGGTCAGCACGATGATGTACGTCTCCGTCGCCGGGTCGATCCACAGCGACGTCCCTGTGAACCCCGAGTGTCCGAACGAACCCACCGGCAGCAGCTCGCCCCGGTTGGTGGAGAACGGCGAGTCGATGTCCCAGCCCAGCCCGCGCAGCACCGTGGCGTTCGCCGGCTGCTGCGGCGTGGTCATTCTGGTGATGGTCAGCGGGTCCAGCAACTTGCCGTCGAGCAGCGCCTGCGCGTAGAGCGCGAGGTCGTCAGCGGTGCCGAACAGCCCCGCGTGCCCGGCCACGCCGCCCATCCGCCGTGCCGTGGGATCATGGACGACGCCGCGCAGCATCACCCGGCGCTCGTCCGGCTCGGTCGGCGCGATGCGCCCGCGCCACGCCGCCGGCGGCAGGAAGCGCGTGGTCGTCATCTTCAACGGGCGGAAGATGTTCGCCTCCCCGTACTTGTCCAGCGGCATTCCCGAGACCCGCGTCACCAGCTCGCCCAGCACAACATAGTTGATGTCGCTGTAGATGAACCGCGAGCCCGGCGACGCCTCCGGCGTCTCCTCGTACGCCCGCCGCAGCGCTTCGGCGTAGCCGGACCAGGGCACATCCAGGTCGAGGTCGGCGCGCAGCCCGGAGAAGTGGGTGAGCAGCTGGCGGACGGTGATCTCCTGCTTGCCGTTGCGTCCGAACTCCGGCAGGTATTTCATGACCGGGTCGTTCAGCCGCACCTGCCCCAGCTCGACCATCCGCATGACGGACGTGGCGGTGACCACCGGCTTGGTCAGTGACGCCAGGTCGAAGATGGTGTCCACCGACATCGGCTCGCGCCTCGGTACGAGCGCCCGCGCCCCGAAGGCCTTGCGGTAGACCACCTGCCCCTTGTGCCCCACCACCACCACCGCACCCGGGACCTCCCCATCGGCGACCGCCTTGGTCAGCAGCGCATCCACCGACCGTAACGCCGGCGCCTCGCCGGCTGTCTCGGCGGGCGCCCCGCCCGCCGCCGCGCCGCTCAAGTTTCCTTCGTGTCCCTTGGTGCTCCCTTCGTGTTCCTTCGTGTTAAAGCTTGTCGCCGGAACACACGCGA
>CAYTPH010000291.1:550-3545 GCA_964439635.1 uncultured Terriglobales bacterium | reverse complement strand
TGCTGCGTCCCGCAGTACTCGGCGCAGAACAGGTGGTAGGTGCCCACCTGGGTGGGCTGGAACCAGACGGTGCGGTAGCGGCCGGGCAGTACGTCCATCTTCACCCGGAAGGCGGGCACGAAGAAGCTGTGGATCACGTCCTGGGAGATGAGCGTGACCTGCACCGGCCGGTTCACCGGCACGTGCAGGGTGTTGATCTCGCGCGCCCCCTCCGGGTGCTGGAACTTCCACATCCACTGCTTGCCGGTGCCGTACACGCGCAGGGCGTTGGCCGGCGGCCGGCTGTAGTAGAAGTAGACGATCGCCCCCCACACGAAGATGGTCATGGCGATGCCCAGGGGGATGAACGTCCACACCAGCTCCAGGGTGTTGTTGCCCTCGATGGGCTCCGCCTGGGGGTGCCTGGAGCGGCGGTACTTGATGGCGAACACCAGGATCATCAGGAAGATGAGCAGGGTGAAGAAGGCGGTGATCGCCACCAGGTAGAAATAGAGCGCGTCCACCCGGCCGGAGAGGGTCGAGGCCTGCTGCGGGAAGAGCGGGAGGTTCTGCAGCATCTCTAGCTGGACCTCCGCTGGGAGCGCCGGTCGCGGCGGAACATGGTCAGCATGAAGCCGCCCAGCACCAGCACCGTGGCCAGCCCGCCCAGGCGCACCAGGTTGAGCGCCCTGGCGGCGTAGGTCCCGGTGGTGGGGTTGTAGTGGTAGCAGTAGAGCAGCACCTGGTCCACCAGGCTGCCGATCTTGCCCTGCGAGGCCTCCACCAGGCCCAGGCGCACGTCCTTGGGCGAGTACTCGATGCCGTAGTAATACTGGGCAAGGCGCCCGTCGGGGGTGACGATCATGATGCCGCTGGCGTGGGCGAACTGCTTGGTCTGCTCGTCCCAGGCGTAGCGGAAACCGACCGCGCTGGTGAGGGCATCCACCGCCGCCTGGTCGCCGGTCAGGAAGTGCCAGCCCTCCTCGGCCCCGGCGCGGCGATAGCTGTCGAGGTAGACCTTCTTCTTGGCTGCCGCCATCTGCGGGTTCTCGCGCGCGTCGAAGCTCACGGCCACGACGTCGAACTCCTGCCCCGCGGTGAACTTCATCATCTTCAGCGTGCCCACCAGCCCGTTCAGCACCTGGGTGCACAGCATCGGGCACTCGTAATAGACCAGCGCCAGGATCACCGGGCGCTTGCCGAAGTAGGTCCGCAGCGGCGCCGCCCGGCCGGTCTCGTCGAGGAAGACGGTGTCGAGCGGCAACTGCTGGTTCAGGCGCTGTTCGAAGGCGACACGTTGCAGCACCGGCGAGGGCTCGTTCTTCACCCCGCCGTCGTGCATGCCCCGGCCCGGGCCGGTGGGCGCCTCCTGTGCCAGGGCTGTGGTGGCCAGCAGCAGCGCCGCCGCCAGCATGGTTCTGAGGATTGGAGCTAAGTAGTTCATTATCTCCTTGCGGAAGAAGTCTCCTTGGCCTTCATCGGCGACTTCGTCGCCGATGGCGCGGGTCGAAGACCCGCGTCCAAACGCGTCGGCAGCCCGCGCTGCGCTACCAGGTCCATGGCCCGCTCGATGGGGATGTGGGTCACGCCCGCGCTCTTGTCCACCCAGCCGTAGCTGTTCAGGCGCTGCATCTCGTCCAGCCGCATCATGTTCATGTCGGCTACCGGGGCCTTCTGCAGCCGCGGCTCGGGCGCCTCCTGCGGCTTCTGGCCGTACACCAGCGGGTTGGGCACGGGGTCGTTGGCCCGCGCCTCCCAGGCCAGGTAGCGGTACATCCCCCACAGCAGCAGGTGGACGAGGATGCCCACGATGGCCAGCACCAGGATGAACGCCAGCACGCCGCGCATGCTGGCGTCGGAGCGCTCGTACCCGATCTCCGGGTGGCGCAGCTCGTGGTCGGCGTGAGGATGGCTATCGTGCATGTTCGTGGAGCACCAATCGTTCGTACAGCGGGTCGTTGAGCGGCACCAGCGGCCGCGAGGCCAGGTTGCGGAAGAACAGCCACAGCCAGATCCCGCCGATGGCCAGCGGCGCGGCCAGGTCCATCCAGCTGAAGCCCAGGGCGGCGTTGCGGCCGGCGCCGGGCACGTGGTTGGGCGCGATCAGCCAGAACAGGTCCAGGTAGCGCATGGCGACCAGCAGCGTGGCGATCATCCCCAGCTTGCGCGCGTTGCGCTTCAGGTCGCGCGAGAGCAGCAGCACGAAGGGCAGGGCGAAGTGGAAGACGATCAGCGCCAGCGCCACCACGCGGTAGCCGCCGTGCGTCCGCTCCAGGTACCAGGGGATCTCTTCCGGCAGGTTCCCCGCCCAGATGATCAGGAACTGCGAGTAGTGGAAGTACGCCCACACCATCACGAAGGCCAGCATCAGCTTGCCCAGGTCGTGAAGGTGGTCGGCGGTGACGATCTCCGAGACCGGCTTGTAGCGCACCAGCATGCTGATGACCACGATCATGAAGGCCATCGCCGCCAGCACCTGCCCGATCATGATCAGCAGGCCGAAGATGTGCGACATCCAGTGCGGGTCCAGCGACATCACCCAGTCGACGGCGGCGAAGGTCACGGTCAGGCCGTAGATGATCAGCCCGGCGCCGCCGATGCGCTGGAAGCGCAGCGCCATGCCCTCGCGCTGCGCCGACGAGACCCGGTCCTGCTCCCCCGACCAGCGGTCCAGGAAATACCCCAGGGCGATCCAGGCCACGAAATAGACGGCCGCGCGCAGGATGAACCACTTGGGCGCCAGGTAGCTCGCCTTGTGCCGCAGCACCGGGTCGGCGGCGACCTCGGCGGCGTGCGCCCACTCGTACAGGTGGCCGAGGCCGAACAGGATGGGCACGAACAGCAGCGCCATCAGCGGCAGGTTGCGGGTGGCCGCTTCCAGCGGGCGGCGGATGACGAAGCCCCAGTTGCCGCCGGTCAGGTGCTGCAGCAGCAGCAGCGCCAGGCAGCCCAGGGTGATGCCGATCCACAGCATGTAGCCCAGCAGGTACGAGCGGAAGAACTGCGTCGGGTTCGC
>CAYTPH010000291.1:0-540 GCA_964439635.1 uncultured Terriglobales bacterium | reverse complement strand
GAACCCGCCGATCACGCAGGCGGCCGCGGCCACCAGCCCGATCACGAGCGAGCGGCCGCCGACGCGCCCCACCGCTTCAGGCGCCATCAGTTCCGGGTTGGTGGATGACAAGTGGCTCAATGCTTCTCTTCCTTCTTGGGCGCGTCCAACTGCGGCCGGTCGGCGGCGGGAACGTCGTCCACCGCCGCGTGCTGGCTCAACTGAAGGGCGCGGATATAGGCCACGATGGCCCAACGATCCGGCGGCGAGATCTGCGCCGAGTAATCCGGCATGCCGCCCAGTCCGTTGGAGATGACGCGGTAGAAATGGCCCAGCGGCGCCTGCCGCAGCCGCTCGATGTGGAACGAGGGCGGACGCAGGTAGCCGCGGCGCACGATCATGCCGTCACCGTCCCCGGTCCGCGAGTGGCAAGGCGCGCAGTAGATGTTGTAGCGCTCCTGGCCTCGCTGCAGCACCCCCCGGTCAACCGGGACCGGCATGGCGTCAATCGGCTTGTTATCGGCTCCCAACCCCGCATACAGTGCCGGGTCTTCGCGCAAC
>CAYTPH010000290.1:0-3567 GCA_964439635.1 uncultured Terriglobales bacterium | reverse complement strand
GTGGCGCGTCCTGGCGTCGACCTTGATGAACTCGCTCTCGCCGCCGAGCCCGGCGTACTCGACCGAGAACTCCTGCGCGGAGCCGCGCGTCGGGTCGAAGAAACTGTTCAAGGTGTTGCGGGTGACGAGCGGCCGGATGGAGCTCGTGATGCTCTCGCCCTCGGACGCGACGACGGTCGGCGGCGAGCGCCGATTGATGTCGCTGATCTCGGCTTGCTCGAAGCGGTACTCGGCGCCGATCCGCACCTCTTCCAGCGAGAAGGTCCCATCCGGGGTCGTCTGCTTGTGCCCGACGCCCAGCTTCTGCTTGCAGTGCTCGAAGATCTGCTCGCCGCCGCGCAGCAGGCAGCTGATGTTGGTGCACACCTGCACGTGGTACTTGCCGCGCGGCTTGGTGGTCAGCATGCTGTAGTAGCTGATCACGTTGCGGATCTCCAGGTCGCTCAGGTCCAGCCGCTGTCCGATCTCGTGGATGGCCTCGTCGGTCAGGTACCCCAGCTCGTCCTGCGCGTACAGCAGCATGGGCACCAGCACCGACCGCTTCACCGGGTAGTGGGTGATCATCTCCGCCCAGCGCTGCTCGAACTCGTCTGAGAACTTCATCAGCTTTTCTCTGCGACCTCTGCGGTTCAATCTTCCTCGTGCACTACCGGTCCACGTCCCCCAGCACGATATCTATGCTCCCGATGGCCGCCACCACGTCCGCGATCAGCCGGCCCTCGCACATCGTCGCCAGCGACTGCAGGTTGGCGAAGCTCGCTCCCCGCATGTGCACGCGGTAGGGCTTGGCGGTCCCATCGGAGACCACGTAGTAGCCCATCTCGCCCCGCGGCGACTCCACGCCCACGTACACCTCGCCCGCCGGCACCTGGTAACCCTCGGTGACGATCTTGAAGTGGTAGATGAGCGCCTCCATCTGCGTCTTCATCTTCTCCCGGTCGGGGAGGATCACCTTGGGCGCGTCGGCCTTCACCGGCCCTTCCGGCATGCCCGCCAGCGCCTGCTGCACGATGCCGTTGGACTCCCGCAGCTCGTCCACCCGTACCCGGTACCGCGCGAACACGTCGCCATCTTTCGCCACCGGCACCTTAAACTGGAATTTCTCGTAGCTGGAATAGGGCATGTCGCGCCGCAGGTCCCAATCCACGCCGCTGCCGCGCAGCGTGGGCCCGCTGGCCCCCAGCGCCAGGCCGTCCTCGGCCGACAGGTGAGCGACCCCCTTGGTCCGCATCTCCCAGATGGGGTTCTTGGTCAGCAGGTTCTCATACTGGTCCACCCGCTCGGGAAAGCGGTCGGCGAACTGCTTCACCTTCTGGAAGAAGCCCTTGGGGACGTCCAGCGCCAGCCCTCCGGGCCGGAAGTAGCTGGTCATCATGCGCTGCCCGCTGACCATCTCAAAGATGCGCAGGATGTCCTCGCGCTCCCGCATGCAGTAGAGGAAGACGGTCATGGCCCCGATGTCCATGGCGTGCGTCCCCAGCCATACCAGGTGCGAGTTGATGCGCGTCAGCTCGTTCAGCATCACCCGCACCCACTGTGCTCGCGGCGGGATCTCCAGCCCCAGCAGCTTCTCCACCGCCAGGCAGTAGGCCAGGTTGTTGGTCATGGGACAGAGGTAGTCGATGCGGTCGGTGAGCACCACCACCTGCTGGTAGAACTTGGCCTCGGCGGTCTTCTCGATGCCGGTGTGCAGGTAGCCGATGTCGGGCGCGATCCGGACCACCTTTTCGCCGTCGATCTCCAGGATCAGCCGCAGCACGCCGTGGGTGGAGGGGTGCTGCGGGCCCATGTTCAGGACCATGGTGCGGTCCTGCGTGGGGTCCAGCTTCGGCGTGGGCGTCAGGTGGGCCATCAGCGATAGCCCTCCACGGGATAGTCCTTGCGCAGCGGGTGGCCTTCCCAGTTCTCCGGCATCAGCAGGCGCCGCAGGTCGGGATGCCCGTGGAAGCGCACGCCGAACAGGTCGTAGACCTCGCGCTCGAAGAAGTTGGCCGCCGGCCACACCGAGGTGATGGACTCCAGGCTGGGGTCACTCGCCGGCAGCTTCACCTTGATCCGCAGCCGCTCTTTGTTGGCGTGCGACAGCAGGTGATAGACCACCTCGAAGCGCGGCTCGCTGGGATACCAGTCCACGCAGGTCAGGTCGGAAAGGAAATTGATCTGGACCTCGGGGTCTTCCTTCAGAGTGACGCAGGCCTCGCGGATGGACCCGCGCTCGATCCACACCGTCAGCTCGTCGCGGTCGAGCTTGGCGCCCTGTACCGCCGCGCGGTTCCACTCCAGCAGCCGCGCCACCGGCGGGTAGTCTTTCAGCTGCTCCAGGTCGGTGATGACGGGCGCGAGGGGCATGCTCAGTCGGCGCTCCGTTCTGCCTCAGGCTTCGACCAGTCCAGCACGCCCTTCTTCCAAATGTAGAAGAAGCCCACCAGGAGGATGCCGATGTACACCAGCATCTCCCAGAAGCCGAACATCCCCAGCTCCTTGAAGATGACCGCCCAAGGGAAGAGGAAGATGGCCTCCACGTCGAACAGGATGAACATCATGGCCACCAGGTAGAACTTCACCGAGAAGCGCTGGCGGGCGTCGCCCACCGGCAGCATGCCGCACTCGTAGGGCGACATCTTGGTGCGGTTGTAGCGGTGCTTGCCCAGCAGGGTGCTCAGGACAACGATGGCCACCGCCAGCCCCGCCACCACGAGCAGGTGCATGAGCAAGGGCAGGTATCGGGCGAAGTAGTTGTCCGGCATAGGGGAGCTGTATATAATCCGCGCCAACAACGAGCAGCCAAACATCCGAATATAGTTTTGCCCCGGAGGAGTGTCAAGTTGCTGCTCACAAAGAACTTGCTCCAGATTCCGCGCACGTTTTCAGGAGCGTTCCAGGCGCATGATCTTCGGCTTCAACACTGACGTGAAGCACGGCGACACCGTCTACCACGTACAGAGCGAAGCCCGCGTCGCCGACCTCCTGCTCCAGACCCAGGTCTTCGTCAAGGGCCGCTGCGTGGGCAAACGGGCCACCTCCTACGCCGATCGCCTGCTCCAAGCGGGCTTCTCCGAAGACCAGATGCACGAGCTGCTCAAGGCCCAGCACCGCCTGGTACTGGACGCGGTGAAAGACGGCCGCGTCGAGAGCATCGTCAGCGCCGACAACGAGATCCACGACGTGGACGGCGGGACCCTGGCAGTGCGCTGGCTCAATCCCGACGAATCCGCCGGCGCCACCGTGACCATGCGCTTCATCGTGACCGACTCGGGTGCCGCCGTGGCCGGCGCCTCCGTCGTCTCCAAAGTGGCCGTCGCCACCGAAGCTCCTGTCCGTGCCGCCGGCGTCACCGACGCCCAGGGCAACGTGGTCATCCACGTCAGCGCCGAAGAGGTCAGCGAGGGCGTCCTCGTCCAGGCCCGCCTCGGGGACAAATCCGCCACTCGCAAATTCCGCTTGAAGCGCTAGTGTGTGGCCGCGGGTCTCTGACCCGCGGCGTCGGCCCGCAGGGCCGATAGGGTAGGTTGAGGCACAGCCGCCCCGGCGGTGCAGTACACACCTCGGCATCTCGGAGATGCTTGC
>CAYTPH010000289.1:488-3568 GCA_964439635.1 uncultured Terriglobales bacterium | reverse complement strand
AGCGATCCCAACGTGCTCTATGCCTCGCTCTACTGCCGCATCCGCACCCCGTGGTCGTTCGCCATGGGGCCGGAGTGCTCCGACGGCAAGGACCTGGGCGGGATCTTCAAGTCCACCGACGGCGGCGCCACCTGGCGCAAGCTGGAGAAGGGCCTGCCGGCGCAGACCGGGCGCATCGGCCTGGCGGTGCACGCCAAGAACCCGAAAATCGTGTACGCGCTGGTGTACAGCGCCGAGGCCGGCGGCAACGGCGGCTGGAACCTGGATAACAAGAAGGGCGGCGTCTTCCGCTCGGAGGACGGCGGCGAGAGCTGGACGCGCATGAACTCGCTGAACCCGCGCCCGTTCTACTTCAGCCAGATCCGGGTCGATCCCGAGAACGACAAGCGCATCTACGTGCTGGGGATGGCGCTGCACGTCTCCGACAACGGCGGCAAGACCTTCCGTGAGGACCTGTTCGAGAAGGTGCATCCCGACCTGCACGCGCTGGCCATCGATCCGCGCAATCCCAAGCGGCTGCTGCTGGGCACCGACGGTGGCGCCTACCAGAGCTGGGACGCGGGCAAGACCTGGGACCACATGAACCGCTTCGCCGGCGGCGAGTTCTACCGCATCAACCACGACATGCGCACGCCCTACCGCATCTGCGGCGGGCTGCAGGACAACATCAACTGGCTGGGACCCAGCCGCACCCACCCCAAGGAGGCCATCCGCAACGCCGATTGGATCGCGCTGGGCGGCGGCGACGGCTTCTACTGCGTCTTCGACGACGAGAACCCGGACATCATCTACACCGAGTCGCAGCGCGGGTACGTGTTCCGCATCGACCTGCGCAGCGGGCAGCTCAAGGACCTGCGGCCGGAGCCCATGGAGGGCACGCCCGCCTACCGCTTCCACTGGAACGCGCCGCTGATCGGCAGCCGGCACCAGAAGGGCGTGCTCTACCTGGGCGGCAACCGGGTGTTCCGGCTGCAGAGCAAGGGCGAGCACTTCGACGCCATCAGCGCCGACCTCAGCTCCCGCGACCCGGAGAAGATCATGACCGTGGGCTCGGGAGCGGAGAGCTACGGCGTGGTGTACACCCTGGCGGAGTCGCCGGTGAAGGCGGGCATGCTGTGGGCGGGCACCGACGACGGCAAGCTGTGGCTCACCCGCGACGACGGCGCCAGCTGGACCGACCTGACCGCCAACCTCCCGGCGCCGGCCAAGGGACAGTGGATCAGCCGGGTGGAGGCCAGCCACCACGATGCCGAGGTGGCGTACCTGGCGGTGTCGGCGTTCCGCAGCGGCAACTTCGCGCCGCTGGCCTACCGCACCGGCGACGGCGGCAAGACCTGGCAGAGCATCGCCGGCGACCTGCCCGCCGACGGCTCCATCAAGGTGGTGCGCGAGGACCCGGTGAACCCCAACCTGCTGTACGCGGGCACGGAGTTCAACCTGTTCGTCAGCCTGGACCGCGGCGGCCGCTGGACCCAGCTCGGCAGCCTGCCCACGGTGGCCGTGGACGACCTCCTGGTGCACCCGCGGGAGAACGACCTGCTGATCGCCACGCACGGCCGCAGCCTGTACATCATCGACGACATCTCGGCGCTGCAGAAGATGACGGTGGAGGCGGCGGCCAAAGAAGTGCACGTCTTCCCGCCGCGCAAGGCGCTGGCCATCCACCTGCTGGAGGGATACGGCGACTGGACCGGCAAGGGCGAGTTCCGCGGCGAAAACCCGCCCGAGGGCGCGCTCATCACCTTCTTCCTCAAGCAGTTCACGGGCGAGGAGGTGACGGTCAGCATCAAGAACGCGGCCGACCAGCCGGTGGGTAAGATCAAGACCAAGGGCACTCCCGGCCTGAACCGGGTGAACTGGGACCTGAAGCCCAGCAAGGAGCTGCTGTCGGAGTACGGCGGCCAGGGGGCGAAATTCCTGCCGGCCGGCGAGTACACTGTGACCGTGACCCAGGGAAAGAATAAGGATAAGGCCACGTTCACCGTCGAGGTGGCGCCGGGGGTGGAGACGAGGTAGGAGGTATGAGAGGAGTGCTGCTCGTGCTGCTGCTGGCGGCAGCCGTGCCGCCCGTCGGCGCGCAAGAGGAACCCAACTTCGCGGGCCTGTGGGAGATGAACCGGGAGCAGAGCGACTTCGGCGGCCTGCCCTCGCCGGACACCGTCACCTACGTGATCTGGCACCGGGGCGCAAGGCTGACCTTCGACCACATCCAGAACGGCGAGAAGATCCGGGTAGAGATCACTATCGACGGGCAGGAGCGTGTCACCAGCAAGGAGCACGACAACGAAGTGTGGACACGCGCCTACTGGAAGGGCGCGGAGCTGGTGCTGGAGGCGCGGCAGCGGCCCCGCTTCGGGCAGGTGATCCGGGCGGTGAAGTGGACCAGCCGCTGGACCCTGGACGCGGGCGGCGACCGCCTGACCATCCGGCGCCTGATCGTCAGCGACGGCGAGCAGGTGGAGCAGACCATCGCGCTCGATAGGGCCGCCAGGCCCAAGTCCTAAGCGTTACCCCCGATCCACAGGGCTCCGGCGGGAGCACGCTGCTGCCGTGACGGTGTGGCCGCAAGTCTCGGACCCGCGGCGGCGGGCCGCAGGTCCGCTATGCACGCCGCGCGTGCACGGCCTTGGTCAGAGACCGGGGCGCACACGGGATGCTAGAATAGCCTTCTTTCCCGCGGTATCCGGGTGATCCCTAGCAAGCGACGGACAGGAATTCTCTTGGCACAACAGGACCTGATGAAGCCCAGCGCCACCTACGCCGACGCCGGTGTGGACATCGCGCGCGCCAACCGCACCAAGCAGCGCATCAAGTACCTGGCCCACCGCACCTTCAACAAGGGAGTGCTGAGCGAGATCGGCGGCTTCGGCGGCCTGTTCTCGCTGGACCCCAAGAAGTACCGCGACCCGGTGCTGGTCTCGAGCGTGGACGGCGTGGGCACCAAGCTGAAGCTGGCCTTCGAGATGAACCTGCACCACACCATCGGCGCCGACCTGGTGAACCACTGCGTGAACGACATCGCGGTGCAGGGCGCGGCGCCGCTCTTCTTCATGGACTACTTTGCAACGGGTGGACTCGAC
>CAYTPH010000289.1:0-478 GCA_964439635.1 uncultured Terriglobales bacterium | reverse complement strand
CGACGGCGAGGTGGCGGACAAGGTCATCACCGGCATCTCCGAGGCCTGCAAGCACAACGGCTGCGCCCTCATCGGCGGCGAGACCGCCGAGATGCCCGGCTTCTACCCGCCCGGCGAGTACGACCTGGCCGGGTTCATCGTGGGCGTGGTGGAGCGCGAACGCATCATCACCGGGAAGAAGGTCGAGGTCGGCGACGTGCTCGTGGGCCTGCCCTCCACCGGACTGCACACCAACGGCTACTCGCTGGCGCGCAAGCTGTTCTTCACCTCCGCGCGCTACTCGCCGGATACCTACGTCAACGACCTCCACGACAAGGCCGGCAACGCCCTGATGAAGACCCACAAGAGCTACTGGCCGGTGGTGAAGAAGCTGGTGGACGCCGAGGCGGTGAGCGCCATGGCCCACATCACCGGCGGCGGCATCACCGAGAACCTGCCGCGCGTGCTCCCCAAGAGCATGGGCGCGGGGGTGGAGATG
>CAYTPH010000288.1:912-3586 GCA_964439635.1 uncultured Terriglobales bacterium | reverse complement strand
ACCGGAGCTTCTTCCTTCACCGTCCAGAAGCTGGGGTTGGCGGCGACCAGGTTCTGGGGCGCCCGGCTCCACTCCGGCCGCACCGCCATGATGTCGGTCTGCTCGGAGGCGATGGCCCCGCGCAGCGAGGTCTCGAAGCGCCGGCCGATGGCCTCGGTGAAGACCGCCTTGTGTTCCTTGGAAAGATCGGTGTCCAGCTCAGCGATGGAGCGCAGCGGACGTACCTCGTAGAAGGTGCCGCTCTGCTCCCCGTACTTCACCTCGTACATCGCCCAGCTCTCGTCGATGTTGCCGCGCTGGTGCAGTTCGACCGCTTCCTTGACGACATCGCGGAAAGCGCTCTCATAGCCCGCCTTTACGCGGATGGTCGTCACTTCCCAACGGGTGGCGTTGGCCAGGTCGAACTTGGACAGGTTGTACGACAGCCCGGTCTGCAGCTTGGCGACGATGCCCATGCTGCCCTTGAAGGTATCGGCGGCGGTGCGATTGAACTCTGCCGTCTTGAAGAGCGCGCCGGTGTCCTTCATATAGCTCTGCATGGCCTGATCGAGCTGGGTGTAGCTGTCGAAGAAGGCGACGGAGCTGAGTTCGCCGCCGGTGCCGGTGATGTTGCTGGCCACGACAAAGCGGTAGTCGGAATTGGCCGCGTTCAGCGCCTGCCGCACCTGCCGGTTCAAGCTCTCATAGTCAGCGGTTTTCCCCATTTTGACGTGGAAGTTGGTGATGCGCACGATCTTGGGGACGTTGGGGTAGCTGGCTGTGTCGTCACCGGCGAATCCGGCCAGGCTCGACAGC
Source organism: uncultured Terriglobales bacterium (assembly GCA_964439635.1). GTDB lineage: Bacteria > Acidobacteriota > Terriglobia > Terriglobales > Acidobacteriaceae > CAYTPH01. Next base: position 2,791 of record CAYTPH010000288.1, on the reverse strand, counting down.
AGCAGGAAAGCAAGAGCCCATACCAATGTCTTCCTCATAGCTGGCTCCTCTGTGATGCAGGTTCAGGTTGGTTGATGCCGAACGAGGAACAACGACGCGAGGAGTTCCCACACTCCAGGACGGCGGGACTCTACACCCGGGCGTGCCCTGCGTCAACCGCACCTCTCCTCACAGACGGTCTTGCCCTGGGCAACCTCGGGTGCACCGCGAAGGCCACCCGTCCAGCACCTGCTGCATTTGGGACTGGTCAGTAGGGGTCAAGGCGAACCGATGAGTGAGTTCGAGACAGGATTCGAAAAAGCCGTGGTCAGCGCCGCGGGGTTGCGATGGAGTCTGGCAGCTCCCACAGGAGGTACGAGATGCGGATCTGGCAGCATTGGAGTACTGCAAAGAAGACCAAGACGATCGTCGGAGCGCTGCTCCTCGTAGGCGTCCTGCTGTACGGATTGTTTATGGACCTCACCGGTCGGTTAGCCCAATGGGATGGCGCCGCCCGGGTGTGACCTCCGGCACCTCCCGGGGTGCCCGGCGGTAACCCCGCAGCACGCCCGGCATCTTGTGGGTATCCAGGTGGTCAAGGTCTAATCCCCTCATAGGCCTTGATTTCGCACCGTGGGTGGTGCGCAATGGCACCGAGGGTGAGACAGTTGGCATCGGCTGTGGCCAACGCGGTCCGCGCTGTGAACCTGTGGCGGATTGCGGCCATCGGCCTGGGCCTGCTTCTGCTGACCGCCCTCCCCGGACCTCCCTCCGATCCCGCCTTCGATCCACTCCATCGCCAGGTCGACCGCCTCGCCGCCGAGGTGCAGCATCTCCGCCAGGAGCGGGCGATGCCGGTGGCGGTGCTGGAGCGCCATCGCAACTCGATCTGCTTCCTGTACGGGATCTACAGTTTTGGCGGGCCGAAGACCCCGGTGCGGCGCAGAATGCGCATCTCGGGGACGGGATTCGTGGTGGCCGATGGGCTGATCGCCACCAACCGCCACGTGGCCGAGCCCTGGTTCGAGGACCCGGAATCGCAGTTCCTGATGCGCATGGGCGCCCGTCCCAAGTTGGAGAAGCTGGTGGCCTTCTTCCCCAACCAGAATGCCGGCATCCTGCTGAGCGACGTCCGCGTCTCCGACCGGGCCGACCTGGCGGTGGCGCGCTTCCACCCGGAGAAGCTGGAAAACCGGCCCGAGCCCCTGCCGCTGGCCGGTGCCCCCGCCGTACCCGGCGACGGCGTGGTGGTGATCGGCTACCCGATGGGCACGGTCGCCATGGTGGCGAAGTCTCCCCAGCCGGTGTATCGCCGCTTGGCGTACCGGCGGGATGGAATCGCGGTGGCGGAGGAGCTGGCGGCGCTGTCGCTCATCCGGCCGTCGGCGACCCAGGGGCACCTCGGCGACGTGGTCGGCGACAAGCTCATCTACGACGCCGTCACCGCCCACGGCGGTAGCGGCGGGCCCGTCTTCGACAGCCGGGGCATGGTCATCGGCATCAACGCCGCCTATCTCGACGGGTTCGCCGGAAGCACCCTGGGCATCTCCGTCGAGGCCCTCAAGCCGCTCATCGAGAAGGCAAAGCCCCAGCCCTAGCCGTCCCACAAACCCTGGTTTGGCGGCAGGCCCACTGCCATTTAGAATCGTAGGTTCCTCTTACATCAGGAGCCTGGCGTGATCGCGCGTTACACGCGCCCCGAGATGGGGCGCATCTGGAGCGACGAGAACAAGTTCCGCATGTGGCTGGCGGTCGAGGTGGCCTCTACCGAGACCCTGGCCGAGGCCGGCGTGGTTCCCCGCGACGCCGCCCGCGCTATCCGCCAGAAGGGTGGCTTCGACCTGGCCCGCATCCAACAGATCGAGGCCGAGGTCAAGCACGACGTCATCGCCTTCACCAC
>CAYTPH010000288.1:0-902 GCA_964439635.1 uncultured Terriglobales bacterium | reverse complement strand
GTAGCCGAGAAGGTCGGGCCGCACGCCCGCTGGCTGCACTACGGCCTGACCTCCAACGACGTGGTGGACACCGCCCAGGCCCTGCAGATCAAGGAAGCCTCCAAGCTCATCTTCGAGGACTTGCTGAAGCTGGCCGAGGTGCTGAAGCGCCGCGCCTTCGAGTTCCAGCACACCCCGCAGATCGGGCGCACCCACGGTGTGCACGCCGAGCCCATCACCTTCGGCCTCAAGCTGGCCAACTGGTACGCCGAGGTGGAGCGCAATCTCGCCCGCTTCAGCCGCGCCGCCGAGGAGATGCGCGTGGGCAAGGTCTCCGGCGCGGTCGGCAACTTCGCCCACATGGAACCGGAGATGGAGGAGAAGATCTGCAAGCGGCTGGGACTGAAGCCGGCGCCCATCAGCTCGCAGGTCATCCAGCGCGACCGCCACGCCTACTATGTGGCGACGCTGGCGGTCATCGCCTCCACCCTGGACAAGATCGCCACCGAGGTCCGCCACCTGCAGCGCACCGAGGTGCGCGAGGCCGAGGAGTACTTCAGCGAAAGGCAGAAGGGCTCCAGCGCTATGCCCCACAAACGCAACCCGGTGAACTGCGAGCAGATCTCCGGGCTGGCGCGGGTCGTTCGCTCAAACGCCCAGGCGGCCTTCGAGAACGTCGCTCTGTGGCACGAGCGCGACATCTCGCACTCCTCGGTCGAGCGCGTCATCCTGCCGGACTCAACGATTCTTGTGGATTATCTGCTGAACAAGACCACCGACCTGCTCGAGCGCATGTTCGTCTACCCGGAGCGCATGCGGCAGAACCTGGAGAGCACCGGCGGGCTGGTCTTCAGCGGCCAGCTCCTGCTCGACCTGGCGGAGAGCGGCATGTCGCGTGAGGACGCCTACCGCCTGGTGCAGAA
>CAYTPH010000287.1:0-3601 GCA_964439635.1 uncultured Terriglobales bacterium | reverse complement strand
CTGAAGTGCATCGAGGTGAACCCCGACGTCCTCTCCGAGTTCCGCGAGTCCCTCGGCCACGTCCGCAACACCGCCTGGGCCCTGCAACGCTGGGTGGAGCTGCAGGCCGGCAACAAGGACCCGCTCAGCATCCTGGCCTACCTGAACCACGAGCGCATCCGCCTGGCCACCAAGCTCTGCCGCTCCCTGCACAAGGAGATGCAGGGGACGGAGCTGGACCTGCCCAAGAAGGAGCTCGACGAGCTGCTGCGCTCGGTGGAGGACCTGTTCACCGCGCTGGCCGGCTTCGACTTCACCATCCTTGACGCCGCGGCTCCCCCGCCCGGCGAGCCCGACACCCCGGCCCAGCCCGATGCCGACGTCCTACCCCAGCCGGAGGAGCCCGACGACCCTCCCCGCCGCGGCAAGCGCGCCAAAGCCCGCTCCCACGGCGACGACTAGAAGGTGAAGCGCTACTCTCCTCCTTCGTCACAGCGCTCAGTGCCGGCCGTCACTGAGATCTTCGTCCCTCTCTGCTAGCCGCAGCTTGTTCTGAATTCAGAACAAGATGCAGATTGTCTCCCTCCCCCGCCGCAGCCTGGGCACACTCACGGTGGTTTTGAACCCGATTCCCCTTCGGGAGGCTCCCCATGCGTATCACGCGCGCCTTCATTCTTGCAGCCCTTCTCTCCATCCCCGGCTACTGCCAGGACAACTGGGTGACTGGATTCGCTTTCGAGGGATCGGTCGTGGGCTACAGCACCCAGTACTCGACCGGGACCATCACCATCAACCGCGTCGGCAGCGGCGACGTTGCGGTCGAGTTTTCCATTGGTGGTCCTTACAGCCACTTTGAATGTGCTTACGCTCACGTCCCTTATCCACCCGGTTGCTACGTCCCGAACGGCTCTAACACCACGACGGTCCGCTTCTATGGCGCCTTGGTGGACACTCCAACCCCTGTAACGGTCACCGCCCGCCTCGCAAGCTCTGCCGATCCCGGGATAGCTTCCAGCTTCACGGTAAACCCGCCCCAGCTCAGTGTCAGCCTGAACCCCTCCGAGCTCGGATCGTTGCAATCAGGTTTTGGGACCGTCACCATCGCGACCGCGATGCGCGGCTACCTGACGATCGCCCTTTCCACAGACGTCCCGCTGCAGACTCTTCCTTCCACCATCCGTACCGATCAGGCGAGCAACACGACCGGCACCTTTACTTACAGAGCTTCGGCTGTGCAGCAGATTCACGCCGGCACCCTCACGGCGAGACATAATGACCTGAGTGCGATACAAGCCACGGCCAGCCTGTCCCTCATGCCCGATCTATCCATGGGCCCCTGCAACCATTGTGCTCTGCAGGCCGATCCCATCAACCTCGCCAACGGTAATGTTTGGATCCAGCAGCAGGATTACAATCTGCCCGGTCTTGGCGGTGGGATAGGCCTCACCCGGACCTGGAACAGCCTCCATGCCAATGGCTACTATCCGCTGACTGTCTCAGGCATGTTCGGCCATAGCTGGCGCAGCACCTACGAGGAGCGGCTCACCTCGCTCGCAGGGACGGGCATCAAGTACTGGCGCGCGGACGGCAGCGCCTTCATCTTCGCCTACGACACTCTGAACCAAAGCTACCTGCTGATCGCCCCCGCGGATCAGCGTGCCTCGCTCGTCTTCGATTCCGTCACTCAGGTCTACACACTTACCTTCCTGGATGGGACCGTTCGGCGGTTCAACAGCGCCGGATACCTGACCGCCATCGTTGACCGCAATGGGAACACCACTACGGTTTCCTACGACGCCTCCAACCGCATCACTTCCGTTGCTGACGCGGCCAATCGTACCCTGACCTTCAATTACACTTCCTATTCGCCGTACGTCAGCAGCACTCACGATTCCACCGGCACGATCGCGACCTACACCTACGACGGCTCGCTGTTCGTCGATGGCGCGCGCTTAAGCCGCGTCTCCTACCCGGACGGCTCGGCCTTCAACTTCACCTACAACGCGCGTTACGAGGTCACCGCCGTCACCGATGCAGGCGGCGGCCTGATCGAGGAGCACTCCTACGAGAGCTCCGGCAGCAGGAAGGGGATCACGGCTGCCCGCGCCGGTGGGGCCGAAGCCATCACCATCTCCTATCCGGACGCCTTCACCACGCAGCTCACGGATTCTCGCGGGAACACCACTACTTACAGCCACGGCGTGATCGCGGGAAGGAACTACCCGCGCTCCATCGCCGGTCCCGGCTGCGTCAGCTGTGGTGGACGGAACAACAGCTCCTTCACCCACGATTCGGACGCCAACCTCACCGTTTCCATGGACGCTCTCGGCCGCTCGACATCGTACGCTTACGACGCCAACGGCAACGTCTTGAGCCGGACCTTCGGAGGACAGACCTGGAGCTACAATTACAACGCCTTCGGTCAGGTTCTGACCGCCACGGATCCCCTCGGCCACACCACGACCAACACTTACGACGGCAAGGGGAATCTGCTCAGCACTACCACGCCCTCGCCCGATGGCACCACCCCGGGCAGCACCACCGGCTTCAGCTACGACACCAAGGGCCAGCTCCTCACCATCACCGATCCCCTGAACCACGTCACTACTCTTGCCTATACCTCCGCAGGACTGGTGCAGACGGTCACCGATGCCCAAAGCCACGTCACGCAGTACGAGTACGACAGCCGCGGCAACCGCACCGCCGTGGTGGATGCGCTCGGCAATCGCACCACCTTCGAATACGACCTCCGCAACCGCCTCAAGAAGATCACCTACCCGGACCTGGCCACCACGCAGGTCGCCTACGACACCCGCGGACGCCGTACTTCCGTAACCGACCAGAACAGCCGCGTCACGTCGTATGCTTACGATGGCGCCGACCGGCTTACGTCCGTCACCGATGCCCAGGCGCCCACACCCGGCGTGACCACCTACGGCTACGACACCGAAAGCAACCTCATTACCATCACCGATGCTCTCGGCCGCGCCACCAGCTTCCAGTACGACTCGCTGGCCCGCGTGACCAGGACTACCTTTCCGTCCACCTTGTTTGAAACCTACGCCTACGACGCCGTCGGCAACCTGCTGTCGAAGACCGACCGCAAAGGCCAGACCATCACCTACGCCTACGACAGCCTCGACCGCCTCTCCACCAAGACCTACCCTCTCTCCACCGCCGTCGCCTACTCCTACGACGCCGCCAACCGCCTGACCCAGGCGACCGACCCGACCGGGACCTACAGCTTCGCCTACGACAACATGGACCGGCTGACGGGGACGACCACCGCCTATGCTTTCCTTACCAGCCGCGATTTCGTCAACGCTTACAGCTACGACGCCGCCTCCAACCGCACCGGCTTCACCGATCCCGAGTCGGGCAACTACATCTACAATTACGATTCCCTCAACCGGCTGGCGTCCATGTCCAACTACTTCGGGCAGCAGTTCTCCTTCAGCTACGACGCCCTCAGCCGCCGCACCCAGCTCGTCCGCGTCAACAACGGCGTGACCAACTACGCCTACGACAACCTCTCCCGCCTGCTCTCGGTCGTCCACCAGCGCAACGGGGTTACAGTGGATGGCGCCACCTATACCGTGGACGCCGCCGGCAACCGCACCTC